>NZ_JBHUEO010000058.1:0-27412 GCF_042680885.1 Siminovitchia sediminis
GATGAGATTTCCCATGGCGTCAAGCCAGTAAGATCCCTGAAAGACGATCAGGTAGATAGGTCCGGCGTGGACGTGTGGTGACACATGGAGCTGACGGATACTAATCGATCGAGGGCTTAATCAAAAATAAAAAGCGGAAGCGCCCGTCCGGTCCAAGGTGACTTGTGACCCCGAGGGGCTGGGCGCCGTAGCTGGATTGAATAAAAAGCGCAGGCGACTGACCTGGTGCGACAAGCGCTGGAGCTTCCGGCGGAAAAGCCGGCAGGCTTTGACAGAGGAAGTGAAGCGACCTCGAGCACCAAGGAGCCGTAGCTGGATTGAACAATTCTTGGTATCTTCTCTTATCTGGTTTTGAGAGAATGAACATTCTCTTAACAATGACATAGTCTGGCGGCGATAGCGAAGAGGTCACACCCGTTCCCATCCCGAACACGGAAGTTAAGCTCTTCAGCGCCGATGGTAGTGAGGGGATTCCCCTTGTGAGAGCAGGACGCTGCCAGGCAAACAAAAACATGGAGTAAACGCTCCATGTTTTTTTATTTTGGCCCTTGTTTCCCTGTAATCTTTTGTAGAAGTAATCTTGGTTTTACGTCATCCAGGCTCTGGTCATGGCCAAATTCCCTATACCTTATTACTCCGTATTTTCCATTCCTGATGTACTACATGTAACCAAGTATTTATGTACTTGTCTTGATGAGCAATTTCAGAATCATCTCCGGACTCTTTCTTTCACTGATTTCTAGAAACGTATGGATAAACGGATAGGTATTGTCCGCAGCTGTCTTGATCAAATCAAACCACCACTCGGTTTCGTACCGTGCAATCATGCTTAAATTATAAAGTAATAAATAATGAATGATGACATCCGGAAGGCTGCTGATTGCCTGGATGGAGGCATTAATCCCATAAACTCTTTTACATGAATCATAACGGAACGGGGGTTTTAAATCTGCACATGGTCCGCTAATTATTGTTTTGCCCGATTCGTTTTCTTTCCAGTGGATAGGCTGAGGATGTTTGCTTTCCAAGAACTGCTTTAATCTGTCTGCTCCCATATGATATGCCCGCTGCAATTCTTCAGGGATATGCCAGTCACTTCCGATCTGTCGTAAAAAGACCATGTTCTTTTTTTGATATACAAATACAAAAAGGTCATCCAGTTCGGGAATAAGGGACAGCAGGTGCCCCATTCTGAATTTTTCTCCTTCCAAATTTCTAATTTGAAAAAGTTTGTCTGCCATATGCGTACATAGGCCATGCTTTTGGATTTTGACTTCGTCCTGTAAAAACTCGTAGTTTCTTTTTTTCTTTTTTCTTGTGGACACTCCATGTGCAAGGACAGATGTCGTACTCGGATAATAGGGATCCACAGTCAGCAGCCCGGCTTTAATTAAATGTACATATCCATAAAACAATAAAACAGGTTTAATGGAAAAGGGTGATTTTGAAGCTTGCTGATAATAGGATTGAGCTTGTTCGATATAATACATAAACGGATAACAGTTATCGTAGCTTTTTCTGTCGGCTTCTTCAGGCTCCAGGGGAAGGTAACATTTTTTTAAAAAAAGCTGCACAGTGGAGGCGGATTGGAAATAATTAAATTGAAGCCAGGTTTCATGCGGGTTAAACAGAAAGAACACCTCCAAATTATTAGAAAAATGGAACATCGACTGTACTCCTTGACAGTATTTTAACCAATTGATAACCTACTAATAATATTTTGGGCAGGGGGACAAAGAAAATGTGGGAATCTAAATTTGCAAAAGAAGGACTAACATTTGATGATGTGCTGTTGATTCCGGCAAAATCAGAAATTTTGCCAAAAGATGTGGATATTAAAGTACAGTTGACGGATACTCTTAAATTAAATATTCCAATTATCAGTGCCGGCATGGACACGGTAACGGAGGCGTCCATGGCTATTTCTATGGCACGCCAAGGCGGGCTCGGAGTCATTCATAAAAATATGAGCATTGAACGCCAGGCGGAAGAAGTGGACAAAGTAAAACGTTCGGAAAGCGGTGTAATCACCGATCCGTTTTTCCTTACTCCGGAACACCAAGTGTTTGATGCCGAACATCTTATGTCGAAATACCGGATTTCCGGGGTTCCGATCGTCAATAATGAAGAAGATCGAATCCTGGTAGGCATCATCACGAACCGGGATATGCGTTTTATCCAGGACTACTCCCTGCCGATCACGGATGTAATGACAAAAGAGAACTTGGTAACGGCTGCTGTCGGAACGTCTTTGGAAGAAGCCGAAAAAATTCTTCAGGAACATCGTATTGAAAAGCTCCCTCTGATCGATGAAAACGGTGTGTTAAAAGGCCTGATTACTATTAAAGACATTGAAAAAGTAATTCAGTTTCCAAATTCAGCAAAGGATGAACAGGGACGGCTGCTTGTTGCTGCTGCAGTTGGTGTGTCAAAAGACACCTACAAAAGAATTGAGGCTCTAGTCAAAGCACAAGTGGATGCTATCGTGGTGGACACAGCGCATGGACACTCAGCAGGAGTGATTAACACAGTCCACGAGATCCGCAAGCAGTACCCGGACTTAAATATTATTGCAGGAAATGTAGCGACTGCAGAAGGAACACGTGAACTATATGAAGCGGGCGCAGATGTAGTAAAAGTCGGAATTGGACCTGGTTCCATTTGTACAACCCGTGTTGTAGCAGGGGTCGGGGTTCCTCAAATTACGGCGATATATGATTGTGCCACAGAAGCAAGAAAGCACGGAAAAGCGATTATTGCTGACGGCGGTATCAAATATTCAGGTGATATTGTAAAAGCTCTTGCTTCCGGAGGACATGCAGTTATGCTTGGAAGCTTATTGGCCGGTACTGCCGAAAGTCCCGGTGAAACAGAAATTTTCCAAGGAAGACAATTTAAAGTGTATCGCGGAATGGGCTCGGAAGGAGCCATGGAGAAAGGATCAAAAGACCGTTATTTTCAGGAGGATGCGAAAAAATTTGTTCCTGAGGGAATTGAGGGGCGCGTACCATATAAGGGGCCTCTTGCAGATACTGTGTTCCAATTGATCGGCGGCCTCAGAGCAGGTATGGGTTACTGCGGAGCAGCCAATCTGGAAGTATTCCGCGAGCAGTCCCAGTTTATCAGAATGACAGGTGCCGGATTGCGCGAAAGCCATCCGCATGATGTACAAATCACAAAGGAAGCGCCCAACTATTCCATTTCTTAATTTATTGAATAAGGTACCGTTCATTACCCGCCTTAGGGTTTTCTCCGAGGCGGCTTTTTTATGGTTTAAGAAGTTTCAACGGACACTGTCCCAGTCCGCCGGAGTGACAGAATGAGGTTTTGTGGAGCGCACTTCATAACAGGGCAGACTTTTTCCGGTGCTCCCCTCGGGAAAGTAAAAGCCCGCACCGCGTAAAACTGAAAAATTCTCATGCTGTAATTAAACGCTGCTGCTCTCAGCGCGTGTCTTGTGCTTTTGTTCTTTCGTAATGTAAATGACATATTTGGAATCTACTTTTCTCTATCTAACTATGTTAAAATGACTAGCGGGTACTTAATATTTGGAGGGTAAACACTTGAAAAAAGGTATGAAACGACAATTTACAGCTGTGTTTCTCATGGCTATCCTGTTGATCAGTACGTTACATATCCCTGGAAAAGCGGCGGCTGAAGATGTATTGGATATACATGCAGATGCAGCCATTCTGGTAGAAGCCAGTACAGGGAAAATATTATATGCAAAAAATGAAGATACCGCCCTTGGCATTGCATCCATGTCAAAAATGATGTCAGAGTATCTTTTGTTTGAAGCTATAGCAAATAATAAAATCACGTGGGACCAGGAACAGACTATCAGCGACTATGTTCATGAGGTTTCCATAGATACCAATCTATCAAATGTTCCCTTGGAGGCCGGAAAAAAGTATACAATTAGAGAGTTGTATGAAGCGATGGCCATCTATTCAGCCAACGGGGCAACCATTGCCATTGCTGAAGCCATTGCCGGTTCTGAGAAGAAATTTGTAGATATGATGAATGCCAAAGCCGAAGAACTGGGATTGGATAATTATAATTTTGTGAACTCCACGGGATTAAATAACCGCGATCTCAAAGGTAAACATCCTGAAGGAACCGGTGCAGAAGACGAAAATATTATGTCGGCCAGCTCGATGGCAAAACTGGCTTTACGGCTGTTAAATGATTATCCGGAAGTTTTGGAAACAACGAGTATTCCTGAGAAGGAATTTCCTGGTATGCCGGGAAAAATGAAAAACTGGAACTGGATGCTCCCTTCCCTTGTGTTTGGATATGAAGGAGTGGACGGCCTAAAGACCGGGACCACCGATTTTGCAGGATACTGTTTTACGGGGACTGCTGAGAGAGATGACATGAGGGTCGTGACCGTTGTTATGAACGCAAAAGATAAAAACGGTCAAGGCGCCTATGAATCACGCTTCGTGGAAACAAAAAAAATGATGGAATATGCTTTTAGTCATTTTTCATTAAAAGAAGCGTATCCCGAACAATATCAAGTAAAAGGCCGAGAGTCTCTTCCGGTGATCAATGGCAAGAAGAAAAAGGTTGAGATCCAATCAGATGCACCATTGCAGGTAGTTGTTAAAAATGGTGAAGAGAAAACGTACAAACCGGAATTGAAAATAAATCAAAAAGTTTTAAATGAAGATGGCCAGTTGGCAGCACCTGTTAAAAAGGGTGAAAAAATTGGCGTGCTGGAAGCAGCCTATGAAGGGGAATCCGACTATGGCTATATTGGAAAACCTGCATCAGCCAATATGGTGACAGCAGAAAAAGTGGAAAAAGCAAACTGGTTTGTTCTGGCTATGCGCGGTGTCGGCAGTTTCTTCGGCGATGTTTGGAATAGTGCAGCCAGTACCGTGAAAGGCTGGTTCTAACTGAATTCACCTGTATTATTTGCAATTGCTTCAAGGATATAGTATAGTATCAGAAAATTGATATGAGCGACTGTGTTGAAAGGAACGAGTAGCAGGTACAGTGTCTGTCAGAGAGCCGGTGGCTGGTGAGAACCGGCGGCACCGCCTGTGAATCCCTCCTGGAGCAAAATGCCGAATGCCCTTGTGGGCTAGTAAGCATTTTCGGGTCAAACCCGTTATCCAATGAAGAGGAAAGCCTCGAAGGCTTTCAATTTGGGTGGCAACGCGGGTAACTCTCGTCCCTTTGGGGATGGGAGTTTTTTTGTTTTTACAGAGTTCCAATAGTACCAGCGTCGCTTAAATGTTTTAAGACGCGCCATTCAGTATAAGGGGAGGTTTTAAATATGCTTGATATGAAAACCCTGCGGGGTAACGTGGAAGAAGTGAAAAGAAAGCTGCAGTACCGCGGTGAAGATTTGGGTGATTTAGACAAATTTGAGCAATTGGATCAAAAACGAAGGGAATTGATTGTTCAATCCGAACAGTTAAAAAGCAGAAGGAATGAAGTATCTGAAAACATTGCCCAGTTGAAAAAGGATAAACAAAATGCGGATGATTTAATAGCTGAAATGAGGGAAGTCGGGCAGCAAGTCAAGGAAATAGACGGAGAGCTGCGTGAAATTGAAGAAGAGCTGCAAAAGCTGCTGTTATCCATTCCGAATATTCCCCACGAAAGCGTCCCGGTTGGCGAATCAGAAGACGACAATGTAGAAGTCCGAAAGTGGGGAGAGGTACGGAAATTTTCTTTTGACCCTAAACCGCATTGGAATTTGGCAGCGGACTTGGGAATTCTCGATTTTGAACGGGCGTCAAAAGTAACAGGAAGCCGCTTTGTTTTCTACAAAGGGCTTGGAGCCCGTCTTGAAAGAGCACTGATCAGCTTTATGCTGGATCTTCATGTGGAAGAACACGGGTATGAAGAAATGCTCCCTCCTTACATGGTGAACCGGGCGAGCATGACAGGTACCGGCCAGCTTCCAAAATTTGCAGAAGATGCCTTCCATATTGAGAGCGAGAATTATTACCTGATACCTACAGCGGAAGTGCCGGTAACAAACTATCATCGCGATGAAATACTGGATGGTGACCAGCTCCCTATTAATTATGTTGCTTACAGTGCCTGTTTCCGTTCTGAAGCAGGTTCGGCAGGAAGGGATACAAGAGGGTTAATTCGCCAGCATCAGTTTAACAAAGTGGAATTGGTGAAATTTGTTAAGCCGGAAGAGTCTTATGATGAACTGGAAAAATTAACTGCCCATGCAGAAAAAGTGCTTCAGCTTCTGGAATTGCCCTATCGGGTCATGAGCATGTGTACGGCAGATCTTGGATTTACCGCCGCGAAAAAGTATGATTTGGAAGTTTGGATTCCCAGTTATAACACCTACAGGGAGATTTCTTCCTGCTCAAACTTTGAGGCTTTTCAGGCGAGAAGGGCAAATATTCGTTTTCGTTCCGAACCAAAAGCAAAGCCTCAGCATGTTCACACTTTAAATGGTTCCGGGCTTGCAGTGGGGAGAACAGTGGCAGCTATATTGGAAAATTATCAGCGGGAAGACGGAACCGTTGAAATACCCAAAGTACTCCGCCCCTATATGAGAAATAAAGAAGTGATTGGCTGAAGCAGATATCAAGAGCGGCTCAGATAAAGGTGAGCCGCTTTTTCTATGGTTTTTTCACGACATTAAAATTATCCTGGATAAGGAGCCAATTTTGAGGAAACGACAATCCGAGTTTCCAATAACCGACTCCGCGAAGATTTAACTCTTTGACAAGGTCAAACTTGGCCTGGATTGATCGGGCATCCTCAAACCATACTTCATGCTGTCTTCCCTCCTGATCTGTATAATGAAAAAACGGTGCCTGTGCAGCAGGATCGTATTGGATCGCTGCGTTGTTTTCAGCCGCGATTTGGATGGCTCTCTGAGGACTGACAGCTGTGGCTGTTGTTCCCTGCACGAAAGGCAGCGTCCAATCATAACCGTATAAATTTTGTCCCATCATAATCTTTTCCGGTGGAATTTCTGTAATGGCATATTCCAGCACCTGCCGGACTGAGTTGATCGGAGAGACAGCCATTGCCGGACCTCCGCTATACCCCCATTCATACGTCATTATCAAGGAGTAATCTACAATTTCACCATGCGCTCTGTAATCATGGCCTTCATACCATTCCCCTTGCTGAACAGCACTGGTTTTGGGAGCAAGGGCTGTTGAAATGATCCATCCTTCCTGATGAAATCGATCGCGTGCTCTTCGCAGAAAATTATTGTATGCTTCTCGGTCCGTACCGGCAATTCTTTCGAAATCCAAGTGGATTTCTGTAAATCCAACCCGCTTCGCTTCAGCGACTATATTATTTAATAATGTGGTTTGTACCTGTTCATCAGTCAAAAGTATATGAACCAGCTCAGTGCTAAATTGTCCTTCTTCCTGGTTGGCAAGTACCATGGCAAGATACGTATTGTTTGCTTCAGCAATCTCCGGGAATTGGTTCAGATTTGGCGGATCCAGTGTCCCGTCCCTCCGCGGAAGATAAGCGAAACATGCCAAATAGGTTAAATAAGGCGAAGCTTCACGGGCACTGGATTCAAGTGCTTCCGATACTTCACCGGTACGGCGCGGCTCAATATATGCAAGAAATTCTCCGTCGCGTTTGGCTCTTTGAGGGATATACAGCCTTAAACCTACAGGGATTGGGTTATTGACGTTTAATCCATTTATGCGTGCCAGCTCTTGAAAGGGAATACCAAATCTTTGGGCGATGGTCCACAGGCTGTCGCCCGGCTGAACCCAGTAAAACTGGCCTATAATAGGAATGACCATAGACTGGCCAACAACAAGCTGGTTGGGGTTCGGCAGTTTATTCGCATCAGCAAGGATAGCCGGAGAAATATTGTATCGGGAAGCAATTAAGGCCAAAGTCTCATTAGGCTGGACAACATGGATTTGCATTTTTTTCCTCCTTACGGCTCAACAGATTAAAGTATCAACCTTGTCCCATTGTATGTATTGTGTAAAAATAAAAGACCAATAAAAAATTGTGGGGAGATCCAATTGGAAAGAGAAGAAAAATATATGCAGCTGGCTATTGCGGAAGCAAAAAAGGCTGAGCAAATACAGGAAGTTCCTATAGGAGCAGTGATTGTATTAAATGGGGAAGTGATTGCAGCCGCCCATAACAGGAGGGAGACGGAACAAAATGCAGTTGCTCATGCGGAATTGCTGGCTATTGAGGAAGCGTGTGAAAAGCTGGGAACCTGGAGGCTGGAAGGTGCTGAGTTATATGTAACGCTGGAGCCTTGTCCCATGTGCAGCGGTGCTATCTTGCTATCCCGCATTCAAAAAGTCACTTATGGTGCTTCCGATCCGAAGGCCGGGTGTGCAGGAACTCTAATGAATCTGTTAACGGATGAGAGGTTTAACCACCAAAGCGAAGTGATCAGCGGAGTATTGGCAGAAGAATGCGGATCACTTTTAACGGAATTTTTTCGATCTCTCCGTGACAAAAAGAAACGATCCTGAAGCTGGAAACTTTTGTTAACCACAGGAAAACATTGATTTTAAGGTGAAAAAGTAGTACAATGAACTATGCCGTGCTAGACGGGGGAGTAGCGGAGCCCTGTACCCGCAATCCGCTCCAGCGGGGTTGAATCCCTTCCAGAGGCAGCTTGTCTTGTCTGGCCTGCCTCAAGCAAGTGGTGTCGACGTCTGGGTCCTGCGCAATGGGAACCCACGAACCATGTCAGGTCCGGAAGGAAGCAGCATTAAGTGGGACCTCTCATGTGCCGCGGGGCAGCCTGGGCTGAGCTAACTGCTTGAGTAACGCAGATGAGACACTGACGACGGAAGGTGCACGGTATACATAGGAATAACCACCCATTCGCATAAAGCGGATGGGTTTTTTATTGAATCGAAAGCTGATTTATTGACTCCAGTATCTATTCTCGATAGATTCATCTGCTTCCTTAAGTTGAGCGAGTACTGCCGCAAAGAGGAAGGGATTTCCGGTTTCCTGAAACATAAGACGAACTACATACGTAAATAAACGAGAAGAGGGAAAGAGGTGATACTGGTGTGGAGGAAAGTAACCCTTTTTACAGTCGTTTTTTTGTTTTTTCTTCCAGCAATCGCTTTAGCAGTTGACTTCTCGATAAGTGATGTAAAAATTGATGCCTATTTACTAGAAAATGGTGAAGTTCACGTGATTGAACAATTCACCTATGAGTTTGATGGAGAATTCAATGGAATTTCCCGGGAAATTTCCCCGAAAAAAGGTGCGGAAATAAGTAGCTTTTTGGCGAAAGAAGGGGGAAAAGATCTGAAGACGGAAAAAGACGGGGATATGTACAAGGTGTACCGGAGTGGCAAGGATGAGACGATCCAAGTTGAGCTTCAGTATTTGATTGAAGACGGCATGGAAAAATATGTGGATGTTGCACAATTTTATTGGCCCTTTTTCGATGACCGGAATGAGGCGGACTACGGCCGGCTGACGATTGCAGTTCATCCTCCCCGTCCCACGGATGACGCAATAGCCTTGGGATATGATACTGCTTTTGACAAAGAACATATTACGGAAGGAGGGACAGCCGTTTTTTCGGTGGGAAATGTGAAAGCGGGGCAAAATGGAGATATAAGAGTAGTTTTTGATGCTTCCTTATTTCCTGGTTTGCCTTTTACAGATACAAAAGAAATGAAGCAGGAAATAATAGACGAAAAGATGATGATGAAAGAGAAAGCAGCCGCTTTTGCCAAAGGTCAAAAGACAGCCGCTTCAGCGGGTTTTTGGTCATTGTTGGGGTTTGCTGTGCTGTTCATCGGAATATGTATATATGATTTCAGAAGGCGTATACAGCTGAAACAGAATGTTGTCAAAGAGGTCTTTGCATCGGAGGTCGCTATTCCTAAACAGGAAATGAGCATGCCGGCCACTATCAGCTTTACAACTCCGGACCGGAAGTTTAGTATTCCGGCAGCGTTAATGGATCTTGTGCGGCAGGGATACGTAAAACAGACTGGAGAGGGCCGGTTCATGCTGGGTTATAGAATGGCCAGAGAAGATCATGAGCAGCAATTAATCTCATTATTATTTGATCAGATGGGTTCGAATCACTCCTTCAGTGTGGATGACTTGGAACGGTTTATGAAAAAAGAGGAAAACCATAGGATATATACTGAAGAGACAACGAAATGGAAAATGGCCGTTCAAAAGGAGATTAAGCAGCAAGAGTTGTTCCGGAAAAGGATAAAAATCAGGTGGATGACTGCAGCAGCCAGTATTATACCGTTTTTCTGTATCATCATATTTGCTGGATATGAGCTGTACTTATGGATGACATTATCAATTTTCCTCTTTTTACTCTCTTTATTGTTCTCCATCTTTTACAAGCCGCTTTCTGAAAAGGGAATACGCATGAAAGAAGAATGGAAGAGACTGAATGATGAATTTGACCAAATGAAGAACGAACAGTGGAATCGTTACAGCCAGGATGATCGGATGCGTGCCATGATCTATTCGCTCGGGATCCATGGGGCTAATTTAAAACAGTTTGAAATCTGGGAACAGAAGGTTCCTGCTGCCAGTGCTTCGGATATGGCATACTTTCCAATATTTTGGCCTGCGCTGTCCAATTCCTTTGCTGCAGCTGATGAGCAGGCAAGCCAGTCATTTACATCCCAATCCGGGAGTCCATCCTCCGGAGGAGGAGTGGGAGGAGGCGGCGGGGGATCAGGAGCGTTTTGACCCTCGGCAGCACGCATCCGGACGGAAAAGTCTCTTGGTTATTTAGACAATAGTATTTTTGTAATTTCCCTATTGTTTAAGGTATAATAAAAACTAGATGATTAAGTAAAAAAGGAGGCAGAGCATGAGTTACCAGGCGTTATATCGGGTATGGCGGCCGCAGTCATTTTCGGATGTCATTGGACAGGAACATGTAACTAAGACGTTGCAGAATGCTCTCCTCCAGGAAAAAATATCTCATGCCTATTTATTTTCCGGGCCACGGGGAACCGGAAAAACCAGCGCGGCCAAAATTATGGCGAAAGCGGTCAACTGTGAAAAAATGCCCGTTTCGGAGCCTTGCAATAAGTGCCCGGCCTGTCTGGGAATTACGGATGGCTCTGTTCCTGATGTCATTGAAATTGATGCCGCATCCAATAACGGCGTGGAGGAAATCCGTGATATTCGCGATAAGGTCAAGTATACGCCTAATGCGGTAAAGTACAAAGTATACATCATTGATGAAGTGCATATGCTGACAATTGGCGCTTTCAATGCTTTATTGAAAACATTGGAAGAGCCGCCGCAACATGTTATTTTTATTTTGGCAACAACGGAACCACATAAAATTCCGCTAACGATTATCTCCAGGTGCCAACGATTTGATTTTAAAAGAATTACCTCCCAGGATATCGCCCGAAGAATGGCACATATTGCAAATGAAACATCATTGGAATATGATGAAAAGGCATTGCAGATCATTGCCAGAGCAGCGGAAGGCGGAATGAGGGATGCTCTGAGTTTGCTGGATCAGGCTATCTCTTTCAGTACCGGTCGTGTTACCGTTGAAGATGCCTTAACCGTTACCGGCTCAATTTCGCAAAACAGCCTGTACAGGCTGGCGCGGGCCGTTCATGAAAAAGATACACCGGGAGCACTTGGGACGCTGGAAGAACTGCTGATGCAGGGTAAGGATCCCGCCCGGCTTATTGAAGATTTCATTCTGTATTATAGGGATTTGCTGCTGTACAAAACTGCTCCTCATCTCGACGAAATGGCTGAACATGCTCTTTTGGATGAAGAATTCAAGTCGTTGGGAGAAGAAATACAGGCTCAGCAAATTTACGATTACATTGATATATTAAGCAAGACCCAGCAGGACATGCGGTTTTCAAATCATGCACGCATGTATGTGGAATTGTGTCTCGTCAAGCTTTGTCAGCTGGAAAAAGGACGTACACCTGCAGATCAATCCCAGCTTCAGCAATTAATCAAAAAAGTTGAAGAGCTGGAAAAAGAAGTAAAATGGTTGAAGTCCCATGGTCCGCAGGCTGCAGAGGGAGCGCAGGGAACCCCTGCCAAACCTTCGAAAAGACCGCTTCGAAGCAGCGGGAAGGAATATCGAGTTCCTGCCGGTGCGGTGACGCAAGTATTGAAAGAAGCCACAAGGCAGCAGCTTAATGAAGTGAAAAGCCATTGGGGTGATTTTTTAAATATCCTGAACCAGCGGCAAATGCGATCACAGGCAGCATTGCTCAATGATGCAGAGCCGGCAGCAGCATCAGCGCATGCAGTTGTGATCAAGTTTAAATATGATATCCATTGCCGGATGGCCATGGAAAATCATTCATTCATACAAACGATCTCTCAAATTTTAGAAGAACTGTTGGGCAGCACCTTGAAGGTCATCGGCGTACCGGAAGTGCAATGGAAAGAGATTCGGGAAGATTTTTTGCAGAACAATCAACATGATGGAGACGGAGAGAAAGAGGAAGAAGATCCGCTCGTTTCCGAAGCTTTGAAACTTGTAGGCAAAGATCTGATTGAATTTAAAAATTAACGATGGTGGAGGTAAAAGAGTATGCGAGGAATGGGAAATATGCAAGGCATGATGAAACAAATGCAAAAGATGCAAAAGAAGATGGCCCAGGCTCAGGAAGAGCTGGGAGAAAAAAAGGTGGAAGGCACTGCCGGCGGCGGTATGGTAAAGGTCATTGTATCCGGCCATAAAGAAGTGCTGGAAGTTCAAATTGATGAAGAAGTTGTTGATCCGGAAGATATTGAAATGCTGCAGGATCTAGTTTTAACTGCTACAAACGATGCTTTGAAAAAGGCAGAAGAATTAACAAGCCAGACGATGGGGCAATTTACGAAAGGGTTAAATCTTCCTGGCTTCTAGGAGGTTACAGCATGCATTACCCAGAACCGATATCCAAGCTGATTGACAGCTTTATGAAACTGCCGGGAATTGGGCCCAAAACAGCAGCCCGCCTGGCATTTTTCGTTTTGAATATGAAAGAGGATACCGTACTTGATTTTGCCAAGGCATTGGTCAATGCCAAAAGAGATCTTGGTTACTGTTCGGTATGCGGACATATCACGGACAAAGATCCGTGTGCCATTTGCGAAGACGCAAGACGTGACCAAAGTGTGATCTGTGTAGTCCAGGATCCGAAAGATGTGATTGCAATGGAAAAAATGAAAGAGTTCACCGGGCTATACCATGTCCTTCACGGATCTATTTCTCCGATGGAAGGGATTGGGCCGGAAGATATCAATATTCCGGATCTCTTAAAAAGGCTGCAGGATGAAACTGTACAGGAAGTTATTTTGGCAACCAATCCAAATATTGAAGGTGAAGCTACTGCCATGTATATTTCCCGTCTCCTCAAGCCGTCAGGAATTACAGTAACAAGAATTGCTCATGGGCTGCCTGTAGGCGGAGATCTTGAATACGCGGATGAAGTGACTCTCTCCAAAGCGTTGGAAGGCCGCAGGGAAGTCCTGTAAGGAGAGAGCGGGATATGTTCAAGAAACATAAATTACAGAAAGAGTTTGACCATCGGCTGATCGACCTGTTGGAGAAAAAGAAGCGGGAATGGGACGAACAAAAACATTTGTTGCGATTAAGCTATGAGCCTCAAGATGAATTGCAGTACCGTACGCTTATGGCGAAATCCAAGTACCTTTTTTTATTGAAAGAAGCGAGGAAGAGAAATATTTCAATCAAAGGCCTGTAGCCTCTCTGTTCTTTTTGGACAATCCTTTCATATAATGTAGTAAGGATACATGTACAGGAGGGGGAAGGCGTGGATTCCGGTTTGATTATTATTACCTTGCTTATTTTCTTAATCTTAGCCCTGCTCATGTCAGTAAAGCCTGTTTTTAAAGTGGCTGGCCAAGCTGTCATTAAATTGATGATCGGCGCCCTGTTTTTATTTTTCCTCAATGCATTTGGCAATCAATTTGGCTTATATGTTCCCATAAACTTTGTTACGGCTGCTATTTCCGGTTTTCTCGGGCTCCCGGGAGTCGCCGCATTATCAGTCATTCAGCTTTACATTCTTTGATGAAGCATCCGCGTAAAATGCGGGTGTTTTATTTTTTTTCGTAAATATGGCCCAGACAAACACAGCGAGTGTCCCCACCGCATAGAATTGAATCAAATGGTTTTAACTTCTTAAATCTTGTTAATTGTGTATACAATTATCCTCCAGCGGGAATAATAAAACATGTGTGGAGGTGGAGAAATGGAAAAGTGTATTATTTGTAAAAAAGAACAGGATAAAGGCATTCATCTTTATACATCTTTTATTTGCACCGACTGTGAACAGGAGATGGTCCAGACGGAAACAGATGACCCGAAGTATAAGTACTTTGTGGAACAGATGAGAGTCATTAAAGAGACGAAATATGTTACGTAAAACTGGGCTTTTAGTTAAATGCCTGGTTTTTTTTAACATTAGGTCATAAAATGAAGCTGCGTCAAGAAGGACAAGATATCCCTCCCTGATTTTGCTGACGGGGCAAGAACGATTTTGGCAGGATCACTCAGATATTTGCATGCTCCTGCTCCAACGTCCATGACGGTTTTAGCCTGTGAAATCTGCAAGAACTATGCAGTGTTAAATTGTCCTTCATCAACAATTGTCCAGTGCCTGCTGCTTGAAGAGGTGACTCTTCATTTTCTGACCCTCCCAGTTTCAGACTGCACTTTTCTATTCTATTCGTTCCGGCCAAGCGGTGGTATACTAGACCCAGTAAACATATTTGATCGGAGGAAGCTGGATTGTTCATTACGTTAGAAGGTCCTGAAGGAGCAGGTAAATCAACCATCATTACAAAACTGGTTCATGACATGGAAGCAGAGGGAATACATGTTTTAGCCACCAGAGAGCCGGGCGGCATTGACATAGCGGAAAAAATCAGGAAGATTATCCTTGATAAGCATCATACCATGATGGATGCCAGGACGGAGGCTTTGCTCTATGCAGCAGCGCGCCGCCAGCATTTGGTGGAAAAGGTATTGCCGGCTCTTCAAAAAGGAATCGTCGTCCTGTGTGACCGATTTATTGACAGTTCCCTTGCCTATCAGGGATATGCACGGGGCCTTGGAATAGATGAGGTACTTGCTATCAATGAGTTTGCCGTCGATGGAGCCATGCCGGATCTCACCATTTACCTTGATATTGACCCAAAAACAGGTTTGGAGCGCATTGCCCAAAGTCCGGAGCGTGAAGTAAACCGGCTGGATTTGGAAACGGCAGAGTTTCATAGCAAAGTCCGGGAAGGCTATCGTCTGTTGCTGAAAAGGTTTCCTGAAAGAATTACACCCATTGATGCTTCCGGGCCTATTGAGGATGTATACCGCAAGGTTAAAAAGAAAATTGACGAAAAGCTTAACCTGATGGACAGAATAATGATGGACCCTTGTGAAAAATGTCGTTAATTTATTGGGAAGTATCGATATTCATGGACGATTAACGATGTCACATCACTGATTAGCTGATATAATAATAAAGAATACCCTGTGTTTATCACTTTATTTTTAGGAGTGAGGATAAATGAAACTGATTATGGCTGTAGTTCAGGATCAGGACAGTAACCGGCTGATGAATGCGTTGGTTGAAAATAATTTCAGGGCAACTAAATTGGCAACAACCGGCGGCTTTTTAAAGTCAGGTAATACTACCTTCATGATAGGTACTGAAGATATCCGCGTTGAGAAAGCGCTTGAAGTCATAAGAGAAAGCTGCAAATCACGTGAACAGTTAATGGCTCCTGTTTCGCCAATGGGCGGGAATGCCGATTCCTATATTCCATACCCGGTGGAAGTATCGGTAGGCGGAGCGACAGTATTTGTTCTCCCAATCGAGCAGTTCCATCAGTTTTAGGAGCAGTTAAATGAAAGTTAATCAATATTCCCGTTCCAGAACAGGACCATTTCCGTCCGTTACTACAACCGGAAATAACAAGACTGCATTTGCTGATGTGATGTCACGCCAAGAGGTGCAACTGTACAAAAAAGAGCTGGACAAACTGCTGGTTGATGTCCAAAACGCGGGAGAAAGGCTTGGGAAATCAAGAAACTTTCAAGATTTGGCTGCTTATAAAGCGCTTGTCAAACGTTTGGTGAAAGAAGCTGTGGAAACCGGAATGAGAGTAAAGCAGTCACATAGCTGGAACCGATTTTCCGAAGGAAGAGTCCTTCAGACAGTCGAATTGATTGATGAGAAGCTCGTCGAACTGACAGAAGATGTACTGGAAAGCGAAAAGCAGTCTATTGATATTCTGGGAAAAATCGGAGAGATCAAAGGGCTGCTGATCCATTTATATACGTAGGCGGGTGAAGACCGAATATGAATTGGCACCAATTTGAAAAAGACCAGCCCATTGCAGCCAGGCTCTTGAAAAACAGCCTGGAGCATCATCGGATCGCTCATGCCTATTTGTTTGAAGGTGATCACGGTACAGGAAAAAAGGCAGGCAGTCTGTTGATGGCGGCCAGCCTGTTTTGCGAAGAAAGTGGACAAAATGTAAATCCTTGCGGGCATTGTACAAACTGTAAAAGAATTAATAGCGGAAACCATCCGGATGTTCACCATGTTGAACCAGATGGGTTTTCCATTAAAATAGATCAAATTCGCGCTTTGCGGACAGAATTTAGTAAATCAGGCATGGAATCAAGTAGAAAGCTATATATTATTAAAGATGCAGAAAAAATGACGGTCCAGGCAGCAAACAGTCTATTGAAATTTTTAGAGGAACCTCATTCAGGGACAACAGCTGTTCTTATTACCGAGCAGCCGCAGCAATTATTACCGACGATTATTTCCCGCTGCCAGTCCGTCCCTTTTTTTTCCTTGACACCTGAGCAGTTCGCAAAAAAGCTTGAAGAAGCTGGTGTCTTGAAAGGAAAAACAGCTCTGTTGTCCATGATTACGAATGATTTGCAGGAAGCATTGAGGCTGAGTGACGATGATTGGTTTGCACAAGCCAGAAAAATAGTGTTAAAATTATATGAAGCAATGAAACAAAATTCGCTCTATGCCATGATATCCATTCAAACAGAGTGGCTGGGGCACTTTAAAGAGAAAGCCCAGCATGAACTGGGACTGTCTCTTTTATTATATATATATAAAGATATGTTGAACATACAACTGGGGAAGGACAGACAGCTCATCTACCCTGATCAACGGGAAATGCTGGAGAGGGATGCTCTTCATACTTCAATGAAACGGCTGTCTGATCAGATGACTGCAATTTTGGAGGCCAAGAGAAAATTACACGCAAATATGAATCCTCAGCTGTTGATGGAACAGCTTGTGCTGAATTTGCAGGGGGGACCTTCTTTTGTATAACGTAGTAGGAGTCCGGTTTAAAAGAGCCGGTAAAATATATTATTTTGACCCACTGGATCATCCGGTCCGCAAAGATGATTATGTTATTGTGGAAACTGCCCGCGGCATCGAATTTGGAAAAGCCGTGACAGATAAAAAGCAAGTAAGCGAAAATGATGTGGTGCTTCCTTTGAAGAAAATAGTCAGGCTTGCAGATGAGCAGGACAAAGAGAACGTGGAGTCCAACAAGGCAGCAGCCGAAGAAGCATACAACATCTGTATAAAAAAAATTACAGAGCATCAGCTGGAGATGAAATTGGTTGATGTAGAATATACATTTGACCGGAACAAGGTGATTTTTTATTTCACGGCTGACGGGCGAGTGGATTTCCGGGAGCTTGTTAAGGATCTGGCGTCTATCTTTAGAACAAGAATTGAACTGAGGCAAATCGGAGTCAGAGATGAAGCGAAGATGCTCGGCGGAATTGGTCCATGTGGACGCATGCTCTGCTGTTCTACTTTTTTAGGGGATTTTGAACCGGTATCAATCAAGATGGCCAAAGATCAAAGCCTCTCTTTAAACCCGACAAAAATATCCGGTTTATGCGGAAGGCTGATGTGCTGCCTCAAGTATGAAAATGATGAGTATGAAGCGGCTAAAGCGGCTCTTCCGGATATTGGCGAAGTCATTGATACACCGAGCGGGTCGGGAAAAGTGGTCGGTTTAAATATATTGGAGCGAATTATGCAGGTAGAGCTTGCTGACCAAGAGCGGGTTTTGGAATATACACTGGAAGAGATCATGGGTGAAAGTGTAACGTCTGTTCAGGCCACGGAATAATGAGGTGGTAAGGTGAAGGATAAAAAGGAGTTCTTCGATTCAGTGAGCAATATGGAAATGCAGATTGGCCAGCTGTATCAGCAGCTTGCTGAACTGAAACAGTATCTGGCTGAGCTGATCGAGGAAAACCATGCATTAAAGTCGGAGAATGATCGTCTGCGCCGACATCTGGATCAAGGAACAGAAGGGCCCGGTCTCGTACTGCCCGATGGGGAAAGGGAAGAACACGCTGTTTTTGATCGAATGAACGAAATGGATATTGGTGAAGGTTATGATAATCTTGCCCGCCTTTACCAGGAAGGCTTCCACATTTGTAACGTTCATTTTGGCAGCCCCCGCAGGGATGAAGATTGCCTTTTTTGCCTGTCCTTTTTGAATAAAAAGTAATGTTTGACATGAAGCGGCCTTCCTGCTGTTGAGGAAGGCTCTTTTATTGGAATCTTACCTATAAAACGTGAGTTATTGGAAGGGATGGGAGTGTAAAAAAACATGATAGACTTGATTGGGGATGAACGCCTCGATTATTTACTTGCAGAAGATTTAAGAATTATTCAAAGCCCGTCCGTCTTCGCCTTTTCCCTGGATGCTGTGCTGCTTGCCCGTTTTGCCTATGTACCGATTCAAAAAGGACGTATCGTTGACTTGTGCAGCGGCAATGGCGTGATCCCGCTTCTGCTAAGCAGGAAGACAAAAGCATCAATTACCGGTGTAGAGATTCAAGAGAGACTTTATCATATGGCTGAAAGAAGCATTCAATATAACCGGTTGGAAGAGCAGATCCATATGATTCATGGAGACGTGAAGGATGTTGTTCATAAGCTGGGACATGCAAAGTATGATGTGGTTACATGCAATCCTCCATATTTCACCTCTAACAGTCCGGATACTATGAACGATAATGAATATTTAGCCATTGCCCGGCATGAAATTTTATGTACGCTGGAAGATGTAATTCGGACAAGCAGCCAGCTTCTCCGCCAAGGGGGCAAAGCAGCTTTTGTCCATCGGCCTGAACGTCTGATGGATATTTTGACGCTGATGAGATCCTATCGGCTGGAGCCGAAGAGACTGCGCTTTGTCTACCCGAAATTGGGGAAGGAAGCAAATACGATTTTAGTAGAGGGCATCAAAAACGGCAATCCCGGTTTAAAGGCGCTGCCCCCGCTGTTTGTCTATGATGATGAAAACAACTATACTACAGAAGTAAGAGAGATTTTATATGGAAAAGAAGAGTAGCCATTACTTTTACGTGCTGGAATGCAGGGACGGATCCTTTTATGGCGGTTATACAGTGGATCCTCCGCGGAGGCTGACGGAGCATAACAGCGGAAAAGCATCAAAATATACACGGACACGCACGCCCGTGTCGATGATTTACGTGGAGGAATATGATGGGAAAAGCGAAGCGATGAAAGCGGAATATGCTTTCAAGCAGCTGACGCGCGCAGAAAAGGAACAATTTCTGAAAAAGGCCGGTGAACGGAATGCGGAGTCAAAAAAGCAATGAGGCCTCTGAAAAGGGAACTTTATATTTGGTGCCGACCCCGATCGGTAATCTGGAAGATATGACTTTTCGAGCTGTCCGGATACTGCGGGAAGCGGACTGGATCGCTGCTGAAGATACACGAAACACAAAAAAGCTTTGCAATCATTTTGAAATTCATACGCCGCTTGTCAGCTACCATGAGCATAATAAGGCGTCGAGCGGCCGCCAGCTTATTGATCGGCTGCTGCAAGGAGCAAACGTTGCGCTTGTCAGTGATGCCGGCATGCCATCTATTTCCGATCCCGGTTATGAAATTGTCCAAGAAGCCCTTAATGAGGAAATAGCAGTTGTCCCTCTGCCCGGAGCAAACGCGGCATTAACTGCTTTGATCGCGTCAGGAATTCAGCCGCAGCCTTTTTATTTTTATGGATTTCTTCCGAGAGGAAAAAAAGAGCGGAAAGCCGAATTGGAAAAGCTCAAGAAACAGGATGGAGCTATTTTGTTATATGAAGCTCCCCATCGATTGAAGGTAACTTTACAAGATCTTTATGCCATTATGGGAGACCGTAAATTAGTATTATGCAGGGAATTGACGAAGAGGTTTGAGGAATTTTTGCGCGGAACGCTTTCCTCGGCAGTCAATTGGACAGAAAAAGAAGAGATCCGCGGAGAGTTTTGCATCGTTTTAGAAGGCAGTGGTGAAACTGAGGTGGAAGAACAGCCTCCGTGGTGGACTGCGCTTGGCCTGAAAGAACATGTAGAACATTATATTGCCCATGAGCAACTGTCTTCCAAAGAGGCCATCAAGCGTACAGCAAGCGACCGTCAGCTGCCCAAACGAAAGGTATACCAGGCCTATCATATACATGATGAGGATCAAGAGCAGGAGTCCGATTGAAAATGGGCTCGTGCTCTCTTTTTTTCTTGCTGCAGTTGTAAAAAAGTGGTACATTATGTATACCTTAATTCATACTATTTTTATAGGAAAGGAGTGAATTAATTTGGTTCAAGATTTTAATCACTTGTTTGATGCGTGGTCCGCGACATATGATGAAACAGTCGGAGGTGGAGACAATGAATATCGAGAAGTGTTTTTGCATTATGAACAGATCTTAGAGGAGGTTGCAAAAAATTCAAAAGGGTATATAGTTGAATTTGGGGTCGGTACCGGTAATTTGACGGAGAAGCTTGTAAGGAGAGGTTTGCAGGTGTATGGCATTGAGCCATCAAAAGGGATGAGGGTGAAGGCGACTGAAAAACTGCCAAACATCCCGATCGTCAAAGGGGATTTTCTATTATTTCCGCCGCCTGAATTTAAACCCGATACGATTGTAAGCACATATGCCTTCCATCATTTAAAAGATGAGGAGAAAAGAGCAGCTATCGCTAAATACAGTCAAATGCTCGGTGACTCCGGAAAAATGGTTTTTGCTGATACTGTTTTTTTGGATGAAAAAGCCAAACAAGATATGATAAAAGAAGCACAAAAGAAAAAATTTTACCGGCTTGCAGCCGATTTGAAGTCGGAATATTACACAACCATTCCGTTTTTAGAAGAAATTTGTAAAGAATATTGCTTCCAGGTCCATTTCAAACGAATGAATACGTTTGTATGGCTGATGGTGGCCGAAAAAAGGAGAGGATCTGCATGACACAAAAAAAGATGAATGTGGAAAGCTTTAACTTGGATCATACGAAAGTAAAAGCACCTTACGTCCGTCTCGCAGGTGTTGTCGAGGGGGAAAACGGGGATGTCATCCGCAAATATGATATTCGTATGTGCCAGCCTAACAAAGAGCATATGGAAATGCCGGCTGTTCATTCATTGGAACATATGATGGCGGAGTTCAGCCGGAACCATTCCGACAAAATTGTCGATATCAGTCCAATGGGCTGCCAAACAGGCTATTATCTATCTTTGGTCAATCACGATGATTATGATGACGTGCTGAAAATCTTGGAAAAAACGCTGAACGATGTACTGGATGCGACGGAAGTTCCGGCCTGCAACGAAGTACAGTGCGGGTGGGCGGCCAGCCATAGTTTGGAAGGTGCCAAAGAAATTGCAAAAAACATGCTTGCGCATAAGGATGAGTGGACAGAAGTATTTGCGTAAAAAAGTTTATCAGAACGGAATTTTTGCGTACGGGAAATGGTTCCTTGGCAAGTCTAAGATCGTTTGTGACTCTCCATTTCAGTTCCGAGGGGCGTTCATGTCCCCCCAAAGTGGTTGGAGGACGGAGTTTTGACTTGTCAAGGTTGTTCAGGAGGCCCAATATAGCGGCTGCCAAGGATAAATCAAGGCTCCTAATTTTAGATCAATGAACTAACTTTGGTCATCAAGGAAGGCTCATGACGTCCAAAATCCTGGACGGGCAGATAATTGATCGTCAAGAATGATTCAAGGCACATGAACCAGATCATTTATTAACTTTTCGTCGTCAGGGAAAGCCACGCTGCGTTATCTGCAGTGCTCACGAAGCTATTGGCAGCTTGCCGCCTTCCCCATGGGAGCAATCATGTCATCTTGGAAAATAAAAAGGCGCTCCCTATTATAGGAGCTGCCTTTTTCATTTAATAGGATAACTGCTTTATAAGTATCCCGGCTGGCTTTGATCCAAGCCGGCGTACAGAACCCCCGTGTTAATCCCCAGCCAAGCAGGGCCCAGACGCTTGCTGTCCGCTTACAAACTTCCATCCTATGGAGGCGTCATGATTACCCGGCGATGAGTACTCCTCGCAATTGAAATTTTTTTCAGCAAAGCAATTTCAATTGCAGAAGCGCCAGGTTGTATGCCGCTAGAGGGGAGCCAGCACTTTATCTTATTTCATTAGCTGTTTACTTTATCCAATTCAAACGATTCACGTATTTCCTCGATCAATTGCTCGGCGCCTTCACGGCTTAACACTAATTTACCGCCGGCAAAAAGGGCATTCTCATCTGAGACATTGCCGGTAATATGACAGGTCATGCTCGGTTTGTACTTTTTCAGGACAATTTTTTCATCGTCTACATATATTTCCAAGGCATCTTTTTCCTCGATCCCCAAAGTGCGCCTCAATTCTATAGGAATAACGACACGCCCGAGTTCATCTACTTTTCGCACAATTCCGGTAGATTTCATAGTGCTTTCTCCTCTCAATACGGCTTTTATTGTATCTATATAAATTTTAAAATTCATCCTTTTTTACCTGGGTGTAATCAAATTTATCGTACCAGTCTTTCCCAAGTCCGTCAATTAGAAGTTTAAAAAAATGTAAATTTATTAGATAGAATTTCCTAGATACTTTTGCCATTTTGAAAATAAACGTCCTTCCAAAGGCTTGGATTCTGTTTCCTTTGGAGCATCGGCAAGTTGCAGGAATCGTTGAATTCACGTATATTTTTAGTGTAGAAGAGGACAAGATGCAAAGAGTAGATGTCAGCATGTATATATAGGACATTCTGTCAGCGAGAGGGAGGAAACATGGTGAAAGAAAAACTTAAAACTTTTTATTTAACAACCCCCATTTATTATCCAAGCGGGAATTTGCACATTGGCCATGCCTATACGACTGTTGCCGGAGATGCAATGGCGCGTTATAAACGCATGCGGGGTTTTGATGTCATGTATTTGACCGGTACAGATGAGCACGGGCAGAAAATCCAAAAAAAGGCAAAAGAGGAAAATGTGACTCCAAAAGAATATGTGGATCATATCGTCAGCGGGATTCAGGAGTTATGGACAAAGCTTGATATCTCCTATGATGATTTTATCCGTACAACGGAGGATCGGCATAAAACGGTTGTTCAAAAAATCTTTAAGCAGCTGCTGGATCAGGGAGATATTTACCTCGGAGAATATGAGGGCTACTATTGTACGCCATGTGAGTCATTCTTTACAGAGCGCCAGCTTGATCAAGGGAACTGTCCTGACTGCGGGCGTCCGGTGGAGCTGGTAAAAGAGGAGTCTTACTTCTTCAGAATGAGCAAGTATGCGAACAGGCTTTTGCAGTTTTATGAAGAAAATCCCAACTTTATCCAGCCTGAGTCAAGAAAAAATGAAATGATCAATAACTTTATAAAACCGGGCCTGGAAGATTTGGCGGTATCACGGACAACATTTGACTGGGGCATCCAAGTACCGGGCGACCCCAAACACGTGATTTACGTTTGGATTGACGCTTTGACCAACTATATTACAGCGCTCGGCTACGGGACGGATGACGACTCGAAATACTTGAAATATTGGCCGGCTGATGTTCATATCGTCGGAAAGGAAATAGTCCGCTTCCATACGATTTATTGGCCCATCATGCTGATGGCCCTTGATCTTCCACTACCGAAAAAAGTATTTGCCCACGGCTGGCTGCTGATGAAAGACGGAAAAATGTCCAAATCAAAAGGAAATGTGGTAGACCCCGTCATGCTAATTGACCGATATGGACTGGATGCGGTTCGTTATTATTTATTAAGGGAAGTGCCATTTGGTTCAGACGGTGTATTTACTCCTGAAGGATTTGTCGAAAGGATTAACTATGATCTGGCTAATGACCTGGGTAACTTGCTGAACAGGACCGTAGCAATGATCAATAAGTATTTCGATGGGACTATCCCTGCATACGAAGGAAACATCACGAAATTTGATGAACCTTTGCTGGAGGTTAACAAACAGATTGTTCACCAGTATGAAGAAGCAATGGAAAACATGGAATTCTCTGTAGCTCTTTCTTCTGTCTGGCAATTGATCAGCCGAACGAATAAATATATTGATGAAACAGAGCCATGGATTCTTGCAAAAGATGAAGAAAAGCGCGCTGAGCTGGGAAGTGTTATGGTCCATTTAGCCGAATCACTCAGAAGAGCAGCGATCTTATTGCAGCCATTCTTGACGCAGACACCTAAAAAGGTATTTGATCAGTTGAATATTACAGAAGAGCAGTTTCAAACGTGGGAGAGTCTTGAAACCTTCGGTAATATTCCTTCCGGAACAAAAGTAGTGAAAAAAGGAACACCTATCTTTCCGAGACTTGATATGGAAGAAGAAATCCAATATATCCAAGATCAGATGAAGGGCCCTGCTGCTCCCGCAAATGAAAAGAAACAGGAACAGACGGTACAGGCTCCGGAAATTACAATGGATGACTTTAAAAAGATTGAGTTGAGAGTCGGACAGGTGATTGATTGTGAACCGGTGAAAAAAGCAGATAAATTGCTGAAATTACAATTGGATCTAGGTTATGAGAAGAGACAAGTTGTCTCAGGAATCGCTGAGTTTTATAAGCCGGAGGAACTGATTGGAAAAAAAGTCATAGTGGTGGCAAATTTAAAACCTGTGAAACTTCGTGGCGAATTATCGCAGGGAATGATCCTTGCCGGGGAAAAAGACGGAATTTTGTCGATTGCTTCTGTGGATCAAAATCTGCCAAATGGAGCAGTTGTAAATTAAATTTAATATAGTTGATAATTCCGACAAATACAGAAAACATTGATAACATAGAGGGTATGGCTGTAAAAATGTTGATTTAACGCCATCTCTCTATGTTCTTTTTTTGTAATCTAAATGTTAACTTACTGTGACTTATGTTACTCATTTTTACTTTATACTCTAGTGAAGGAGATTGAGCTATGTTATTTGACACACATGTTCACTTAAATGATGAGCAATTTGATATGGATCTTCAGGAAGTGATCGCACGCGCCAAAGAAGCGGGTGTGAAATATATGGTCGTTGTCGGTTTTAACAGGCCGACCATTGAGAGAGCGCTTCAGCTTGCAGATGACTACGACTTTTTATATGCAAGCGTCGGATGGCATCCGGTGGATGCAATCAATATGAAAGAGGCCGACCTTGCTTGGCTGGAAGAAAAAGCCTCCCATCCAAAAGTTGTGGCTCTTGGGGAAATGGGCCTGGATTATCATTGGGATACATCACCCCCAGATATTCAAAAAAAAGTCTTCCGCAAGCAGATTGATCTGGCAAAAAAATTACAATTGCCGATCATTATACATAACCGCGAAGCAACTGAAGATGTTATTCAGATCTTGAGAGAAGAAAACGCCAAGGAAGTCGGCGGCATTATGCATTGTTTCAGCGGCAGTGCGGAAACAGCCAAAGAGTGTCTCGATTTAAATTTCCATATTTCACTCGGAGGTCCTGTTACTTTCAAAAATGCCAAAAAGCCAAAGAAGGTAGCAGAGGAAGTTCCAATGGACCGCTTGCTGATAGAAACTGACTGTCCGTATTTGGCACCGCATCCCTACCGGGGAAAAAGAAATGAACCGGCATATGTGCAGCTTGTTGCAAAACAAATTGCTGAACTGAAAGGGATGACCTATGAAGAAGTGGCAATGAAGACGACGGAAAATGCCAAGAAGTTATTCGGCATTGACATATAACTTGTAATAAATATCGTACTTCTTCATCACAAAAATTTGCTGAAAGGGCAAAAGCTTACGAGAAGAAGGAGGAGTTTTTCTTTTGGGTACAGAGATGAGAAGCCGCAGGAAATTGGGATTGGCAGTAGCAAGCTTGCTTGTTTTCACTGCCACTCTCATGGTTTTAATTACCGAAGGAACAAAAAAGACAGTTGCTCTTACACTTGATGGAGAAGAGCTCGTGATCAAAACACATGCTGACACGATTGGCGAAATGTTGAATGAGCTGGATGTGGACGTAAAAGAAACAGATTATCTGTCACATGATCCTAGTACGGCTGTAAAAGATCAATTATCCCTGATATGGGAGCCGGCAAAGCCTGTCATACTGACAGACGGAGATGAATCAAAGAAGGTGCTGACAACCGCCTCTACCGTCCGGCAGCTGTTCCATGAAGAAAGTATTGAACTGAGCAAACATGATCAAATCAATGTCTCGCTCAACGAAAAAGTAGTTGAGAATATGACAATAGACATTGAGAGAGCTTTTGAAGTAGTGTTGAACAACGGGAAGAATCAAGAAAAGGTTTGGACAACTTCGACTACGGTCGCTGACTTTTTACAACAGCAAGGTGTTGAGCTGGGAGATTTAGATCAGGTTAAGCCGGAACTGGATAAAGAATTGGTTCCCGGAAAATCTGTTGATGTGATCCGTGTAGAAAAGGTCTCCGATGTAGTGGAAGAACCGGTTGATTTTAAAGTTGTGACCAAACAGGACGGCAATCTGGAAAAAGGAACTGAAAAAGTCATTCAAGAAGGCCAAAAAGGATTACTGAAGAAAAAATATGAAGTGACCAAAGAAAATGGAAAAGTAGTAAAGCGTTCTCTTGTTTCCGAAGAAGAGATTAAAGAAAGCACAGCTAAAATTGTAGCAGTCGGAACGAAAGCTGCCCCCGCACCTGCTGATTCTTCTAAGCCACAGTCAGCTGTTGCAAAAGTGTCTTCCCCTCAAAAGGCTAAAGCCGGCGGAGGAAAAGAAGTATATATGGATGCAACAGCTTATACGGCAGACTGCAATGGCTGTTCCGGCATTACAGCTACAGGTATCAACTTAAAAGCAAATCCTAACGCGAAGGTAGTGGCAGTTGACCCGAATGTGATTCCCTTAGGATCCAAAGTATGGGTAGAAGGTTACGGTTATGCAGTCGCCGGGGATACAGGCGGAGCAATTAAGGGGAATAGAATTGATGTTCATGTCGGATCCAAAGGCCAAGCATACAACTTTGGCAAAAAACGTGTAAAAGTGCGTATTGTGGACTAGGGGCTGTCTAAATAGCCCCTAAAATAAATCAGGAGGAGAAAACCGAATCGTTTTTCTCCTCCTGATTTTGCATTTGTGGGCTTTTTTCCTAAAAGCAGCTGGCGGATGCCCGCCACTTTCAGGA
>NZ_JBHUEO010000059.1:0-10969 GCF_042680885.1 Siminovitchia sediminis
TCAACACGGACAAAAACAAAGTCAATGGTGGCGCACATACTGAAACCAATTAAACAATGTGTATTCTTGTCGTATTTTGATTATGTCCATTTTTAGGGGGCTTGACCACAGGCACCTGTCGAAACCCCCTATTTATGGTGAAATAGGTAAAGCGCACCAAGCATAAGGCCGAGCGCGATGAGTTTTTTCAGGTCGAGCGGGAATTGTTGTGCACCGAAGAGTCCGAAGTGGTCGATGAGCGCGCTGATGAGCAGCTGTCCCGTAATGACTGCGAAAAGTGCGCCGGATACTCCAACTTTAGGTACAGCGATGACGACGACTGCCAGGTAAAAGGCTCCTAAAATTCCGCCGATTAGCTGAAATTTTGGCACTTCAGAAACAGCAAGGATGTTGCCCTTCCCCCAAAACAAGACCATGAAAAATAGCGCAGCTGTCCCGACACAAAAAGAAATAAAGGTCGCTTCGATCGGTCCCACCTTTTTGCCAAGACCGCCATTGACCGCGGCCTGCATTCCGACAGCAAGGCCGCCAATTAAAGACAGCAATAAATAAAACCATTTCATCTGTGTACGCCTCCCATTAAGAAGCCCTCTATAAAGCCAGCCCTCCGGCCTCTCCATAAAAGGAGCGGGCAGGAGGGCATACATGGCTATACTTTTTATTTTACTCTTTCAAAGAGGGCAGAAATTCCCTGTCCTCCGCCAATGCACATCGTGACAATCCCTTGATCAAGGTTGGAACGCTGCATTTCATACAGCATTTTCACTGTCAAAATTGTGCCAGTCGCTCCTACAGGGTGGCCCAAGCTGATCGCTCCTCCATTGACATTCACTTTGGAAGGATCGATATCCAAATCTCTGACAACCGCACAAGCCTGAGAAGCAAAAGCTTCGTTTACTTCAAAAATATCTACATCGTTGAGATCGATGTTCAGCTTTTTCGCCAATTTTTCCGTTGAAAGCTTAGGAGCATACCCCATCACGTCCGGGCTGTTCCCTGCAACAGCATATCCTTTCACCGTCAACAAAGGCTTCACCCCGAGCTCTTCGGCTTTTTCTCTTGACATTAAGACAACGGCAGCAGCTCCGTCGTTAATTCCTGAAGCGTTGGCAGCTGTAACAGAGCCATCTTTTTTAAAGGCTGGCTTCATTTTTGCCAACTTCTCCATTGTTAAGCCATCTCTCGGATGCTCGTCTGTATCTACAACCGTGACATTTCCTTTTCTGTCCGTTATTTCAATCGGAACGATTTCATCCTTGAACTTGCCTTCTTTGATCGCCTTGACCGCTTTTTCCTGGCTGCTCAGGGAAAACTCATCCTGCTGCTCTCTGGATACGTCGTAACGATCCGCAACATTTTCAGCTGTGATGCCGTTGTGGTAAGGTCCGCCAGGCCATGTCAAAATAGACAACAGACCATCTTCCAATTCGGCATGTCCCATTTTACGTCCAAAACGTCCACTTTTGTCATAGTATGGAAGCTGGGACATGTTTTCTGTCCCGGCCGCTACGACGACATCCGCATTTCCCGTTTGAATTTCAAGCATTCCATCGACAATGGCCTGCAAGCCAGATCCGCATTGTCTGTTGACAGAATAAGCGGTTGTTTCTTCCGGTAGATCCGATTTCAACGAAACCATTCTTCCGATAAATCCATTTTCAGCAATCTGACCCACGTTGCCAACGATGACTTCATCCACCGCGTTGGACTCAATTCCCGCTCTTTTTACCGCTTCTTTGATCGCATAAGCTGCCAAGTCTACTGCATGAACGTCTTTCAAGCCTCCGCCAAATCTGCCAATCGGTGTTCTGGCACCAGATACAACAACTACTTCTTTTAAATTGCTCATGTAAGAACACTCCTTGTAAAAATTTGTATTAAAGAACCATTCCGCCGCCGACGTTGATGACTTCACCAGTAACATAAGACGCTTCGTCAGAAGCAAGGAAAGCAATCATGTTTGCCACATCTGACGGGCTTCCCGCTCTTCCCATTGGAATTTTGGAGACCATGATGTCCCACACTTTATCGGGAACGCCTCTTGTCATATCTGTATCAATGAAACCCGGGCAGATCGCATTGCAAGTAATATTTTTCTTCGCCAATTCCCGAGCCGCTGTTTTCATGAGGCCAACCACTCCTGCTTTGGAAGCTGCATAGTTTGCCTGACCAAAGTTTCCGAGCCAGCTGGCTGAAGAAATGGAAATAATTCTTCCATATTCCTTTTCGCGCATAATTTTGGATGCTTCCTGCGTGCAGTAGAAGGTACCTGTCAAATTCACATCGATGACCTGCTGCCATTGTTCAGCCGTCATTTTATGAATCGTGACGTCCCTGTTGATTCCAGCGTTATTGACGAGAATATCCACAGTTCCGTATTTTTCCACTGCATGTTTGAACAGGTCCTGGACTTCTTCCTGTTTTGCGATATTGGCAGTATAGTAAGAAGCTTCATAACCCTTCTCGGAAAATTCCTGGATGACTTCTTTGCAGCTGTCTTCATTCATATCGACAACAATCACTTTTGCGCCTTCTTTTCCGAGCTTTTCTGCGATTCCTTTTCCCAATCCTCTGGCTGCACCTGTGACAATCGCAATCTTATTATCTAATCTTCCCATTTCTTCTGCCTCCTTAATGCTTTACTCTTTAATCATGAAGTCACGCAATCCAAACGGCCCGTCTGAAAACAGCTCAACGTCCATGACTTTCAAATCTTCACTGACGATCGGCTCAAAGTCCATCATGTCCAGCACGTCTTTTTGCAGATCGACGCCAGGAGCAATCTCAATCAGCATGACGCCTTCTTTTACAAGCTTGAAGACGGCTCTTTCTGTTACAAAATAAACCTGTTGTCCCTTTTCTCTTGCGAGTTTTCCGTTAAAAGAGATTTGGGAAACTTTGGATACCATTTTTTTGATGGAGCCTTCCTGCTCAATGTTGACTTGGTTGTTCTCAAAATTGATTTTGGCACCCTTCGTGCTGAACGTTGCACAAAAAACTACTTTTTTCGCGTTTTGGGTAATATCGATGAAACCGCCGGATCCCGTACATAAAGGACCCATCTTGGTCGCATTGACGTTGCCTTCGCCGTCCAGCTCTCCAGCCCCCATAAAAGTAACGTCCACCCCAGCGCCGTTATAGTAATCCATTTGCTGATCATGGGTAATCATCGCATATACATTTTGGCCGATTCCAAAGTCAATGCCGCCCGCCTGGACTCCTCCGTAAATGCCCGATTCTACCGTGATCATGATCTCATCGGAGATCCCTTCTTCATTGGCGATCTTCCCAATAACATCATTAGGAATGCCGGTTCCCAAATTAATAATGTCGCCTTTTTTGATCTCATACATTGCTCTTCTGCCGATAAGTTTACGGATATTCATTTCCAGCGGCTTGATGGCTGTCTGAGGAACTCGCAAACTGCCAGAATAAGAAGGATCATAATACCAAGAGGATGTTTGCCTATGATCCTCAAATGGATTCTCGCATTCTACTACCGCGTCTACAAAAACGCCCGGGACGACGACATCTTTAGGATTGAGCGTGCCTGTCTGGGCAACCCTTTTGACTTGTACGATGACTTTTCCGCCAAATCTCTTCGTTGCCAGCACGGCAGGCAATACTTCCAGCTTCATCGCTTCGTCTTCCATTGTAATGTTTCCCATTTCATCGGCAGTCGTACCGCGGATAATACAAACATCCAATGGAATTTTCTTGTAAAACATATATTCTTCATTGTCATATTCGATCACTTCAGAAAGGTCTTCCAGCGGCTGTGTACGTTCATTCATTTTCCCGCCTTCAATGCGCGGATCAATAAACGTACCGAGTCCCACTTTACTCATTTTTCCGGGAAGTCCGCATGCCATCGAGCGATACAGCTGCGCCATCTGGCCTTGCGGCAAGCAATAAGCTTCGACTTTGTTGTTGGCAATCATGTCCATCCATCTTGGCTGCAGCCCCCAATGAGAACCGATGATTCTTGTGACGAGGCCTTCATGAGCAAAATGCTGGATTCCATCCTTCCGGTCACTTTGTCCAGCCGAGTGTACCAATGTCAGATCTTTCGGATGGCCGGTTTCCAAAAAGCTTTTTTCAATCGCTTTTAAGATAGACTCTGCAGCGCTGATCAGCGTCATGCCAACGGTCGTAACCGTGTCTCCGTCCTTGATGAGGTTCACTGCCTCTTCCGCTTTTATAAAATGGGCTTTCAAGTCAAACCCCTCCTCTTAATTTCTTCCAAAACGTTCCCTGATCGCTTTTTTGTCAATCTTACCGTTTTCCGTTTTGTCTACTTCCTCTACAAAGTAAAATTTCGCGGGTATCTCATATTTTGCCAGCCGGTCTTTCAGGAAAAAGCGGATAAACGGCTCATCGACATGGCTGCCCTCTTTGACTGAAAGAACCGCAATGGGAACTTCTCCGTATTTCGAATCTTTTTTCCCGACAACAGCCACTTCATGGACGCCTTCGATTTTCCGGATCTCATTTTCAATGTCGTAGCTGAAGACCTTTTCCCCCCCGCGGTTAATCATATCTTTTTTCCGATCCACGATATACAGATAACCGTCTTCGTTTACATATCCCAAATCACCTGTTAACAGCCACTTGTCATCGGTAATGAGACCGGTATCCAGCTTGTAATATTCCTCAATGACGTTTGTTCCTTTTAAACAGATTTCACCGATGGTGCCCTGCTTTACTTCCTGGCCATCTTCATCTACAACCTTGATGCACAGCCCGGGAATCGGAAGTCCTGAAGAACCCACATATTTACTTTGGGACGCATCCGATGGAAAAATCGTAGCAGGTGATGTCGTTTCGGATAAACCGTAAATCGTCCGGAAGGACATATTCGGCATCCAATTTTTCAATTCAGCAATCATTTCGCCGGGCATGTTGCCGCTGCCGCATCCCAGCATTTGAAGGGATGGAAGCTCCGGATATTGCTTTTGTTTTTCAAGCAACAAGGCAAATATCGTAGGCGATGCGTGATAAAAGGTAACTTGATATTGTTCTATATTGGTAAGGAGCCGATCTGCATCAAAAAACTTATGCAGATAAATGGTCCCTTTACATTGCAAAAAAAGACACAGAGTAGCAGCCAGTCCAGTTATATTATAAATCGGTATGGATAAAACGGTTGAATCAGTTTCATCCAGTCTTAGCAATTTCTGATAGGCCGTAACGGCATGCTGCAAATTAAAATTTTTAATGACAACGCCCTTACTGAAGGAAGTGGTGCCGGAAGTGAACATAATTACCGCATGGTCTTCAAGCGTACCGCTGTCTACTGTATCTATGTCATAGGCTGGAAGATCCTTGATTGTCCTGTCTCCAAAAATAAGTACGGGCTTGCCTTGGATTTCATGTTTTTCCATCCAGGCTTTATATTTTTCATCCGCGATCAGTATGTCGCAGTCACTTTTTTCTATTAAAGAATCAATGGCAGGCTCTTTATATTTCGTAGGAAATGGTACAATGACCGCTCCCAATTTTTGAGCCGATAAAAACGATACAATGAACTCTATGGAATTAAAAAGAAGCAGCCCGATATGGGTCCCTTTTTGTACTTGGTAATGTTTCACTAGATAGGCAGACATCCGATCTGTCAACTCTAGGAGGTCTTTATAGGTATACGGTTTTTCATTAGAATCTACGATCCCTATTTTGTCTGGCATCTGCTCGGCATTTTCTTTGATCGTTTGATACATGCTGCGTTTCAAATGATCAAAGGAACTGTATTCCCTATTATTGAATGTCCGTATTGTCAGGTCATTGATCATCTCTTGATTCCAGCAATGGTTTCCATTGATCAAAATAACCACCTCCTATCATCACTTTATCATAACAAGCGTTAGGCAAAGTGAATTTTCCCCTATACCCGAAACTGCCCCGCCCTCAATTCACGAAGGCGGGTAGTTTCAACCTGACACTTAGTATGCCGACTCCAATGGCGTTTGCTGATGATGGCCTGTCGTTTGGAGATCTTCATGCAACGTTGACAAAATGTCCATGAAGTCTGCTCTGTATTTCTCAAGTGATTCAGAGGCGGTCGACAGTGAAGCGACAACCATCCGCTTTGATTCCGGAGAATAAAACATGACCTGTAATACCTTGATCAGCTCGTCTTTCCCAAGGATTCGGTAAATACTGTGGTTGGCCACAAATTCATTTTCCAATAGATAAGCATCTGTGCCATCTATTAATGTCAGTTTGGATTTGCTGTTGATCCGATACTGATCTTTGTTGCGGCTCCTTTTTTGTTTTCTTTCAAATTGCTTTTCCAATTCCTCCACATACTCATCAAGTGTAATATCCTGGAGCATTTTCGCCCAACGAATGGATAAGGAAGCTTCTGCTTTTTTTGTCCCTTTAACTTTGTCCACCTTGATCAGGCCTTCATTAAATGTAAATTTATTGTTGGGATTAATGAAAATCTGCCAATTGTCAGGGTGATACACACTAATGCCGTACACATTTAACGGGACTTTCTTAGTCATTTGTTAGGACCCTTTCTTTCGTTTAATGAAGAAAGTGTGGCATCAACTGCTGAGTTGATCTCTGTTCCGGAATTGATGATGGAATCCACACGAACAATATATTTGTTAATCACATCTTCAGGCGCTTTTGTCATCAAGCTGACAACGACGTAGGCCACTGTGTTAGCGACAAGTGCCCATACAAGCGCTGAAAACCCTAATGGCGGAGTGACAAAGAATGTGAAAATCGTTGTAACAACTAAACCTAAAATCGTACCTGCAAATGCCCCTTCTTTCGTTCCTCGTTTCCAGAACAGTCCGAAGACAGTTGCGGGCAAGATTTGCGCAAAGAACGGTGACGACAGCTTATAGGCATAGTCAACGATATAAGCAGGGCGCATGGCAACGACAATCAATGTCATGATCATGAGAATAACTAAAAGTATTCGGCCAAAATGTACAACTCTCTTTGGATCTACTGACTTTCCTTTTAACTCATAGGCATGGCGCACATAAACGTCGCGGGATCCGATCGCACTGGCAGACAGTAACATAGAGTCTGCTGTAGATACACCGAATGCGAATAAACACAGCAATGAGATAAAAGAAATAAATGGAGGTGCATACTCTGTAGACAAAATCGAAATAATGTTGTCTGTATCCTCAAATCCAGGTCCTACAATCGCAGGAGCAATGATTCCTCCGATCAGTACGATAAAGAAATAAACAAATACATAGGCAACCGGCAATGACCAGGACATAAATCTAAACGTATCTTTATTCGCTGCAATGTACGTTCTCATGAAAATATGAGGCCAAACCACTGTTGCTACTGCCCCGGTTAATACGTTAGACAATGTTCCTTGCCAGTTAAATGTGCCGTTTGGTCCCGGATGGGATAAAATCGCAGCGGTTTCAGGATGCTGCATCATCGTATCCACCGCTTGGGCAAGACCGCCCTCAGGGAAATAAGTAATTGTCAGAAATACCGATAATGTAATTAATGTACCGGCTCCCAAGATAAAGTGAAACGTATCAAGCCAGGCAACAGACTTCATTCCGCCGCCGATAATATGCAATGAAACAACAATTGTAGCCAGCGCAACTGCCAGAAGGTATGGTACAAGACCTTTTGTTGTTACAACCATGGCGTCACCGATAGCAATTAACTGCATCGCAACATAAGGAACAATAAATAGAATTAAGACGGCTGCTACCAATAAACCATATACTTCCGAGTTATAACGGGAACGCAGGTAGTCAACCGGAGTCATGAATCCGTATTCTTTACCAAGGATCCAAAGACGGTAACCGATGATAACGAAAAGCAATCCTGCAATCATACCACCCGTATTGGAGAAATAACCGATCCCTTCACGGTAGATAGCCGCCGGCACTCCGTAAAAAGCTAACGCCGAGAATACCGAAATTGCGGTTGTGGCAAGCAGGACAAAAGGATTGACTCCCCTGTCAGCTGTAAAAAATGCTTCTGATGATTTACTTGTTTCTTTAAAAGAGCTGAAGCCCTGAATAATCATAAATCCTGCATATATCAAAATTCCTGTAACAATCCACATGCTGGCACTCATGGATGTACCTCCTTCACTGTCTTTTACTTGTTATAATTCACGTGTTTTTGTGTTTCGAAAAAAGCATTATAATACAGAGCCCATACAAACGCTGCCCCTAAAGGTGTTGCAAACATCAAGAACAGTTGAAACGGCATCCATCCGAATATAAGAGGGTTCGGCATGTATGGGATTAACATCCAGTTGAATCCGAAATAAACGATATTAAATAAGATAAAAAGAACTTTTGCTCTCTTGCTCATACTTTTTCCTCCTCTTCTTTAACTGATTTCCGTAAAAGGTACGCTCTTACAATTTTTCCCCCGGCATTTTCCGTTAATGGGGCGACATTGATCATTGCTTCTTCTAGAGTCATCGGCTTATTGATGATGTCCACGACCAAATCAATGCCGTGATCATATACCTCCTGAATCTTATAGCCTTCTGCCCCTACAACAGCCACCACTGGGACATGATGTTTTTGCGCAACCTTCGCAACACCTATCGGCGCTTTTCCCTGAACGGACTGAAAATCCATCTTTCCTTCACCGGTGATCACCAAATCTGCACCTCTGACATAGTCTTCCAGTTTGATGATGTCCAGCACCTTTTCAATTCCGGACTCCAGCTTCGCCTCGCAAAATGCGATCAAACCGGCACCCAGTCCGCCGGCAGCGCCAGCCCCTTCAACATTCATAATGTTTTTCCCTAAGGTACTTTCCAATTGTTCACCGTATCTCTGTAGAAGGGCATCCAATTCTTGAACATCTTTTTGCGTGGCCCCTTTTTGCGGACCGTATATATAAGATGCGCCGGTTTCCCCGCAAAGAGGGTTCGTAACATCAGACAAAACGGTGATTTTTGTTGCTTTCAGCCTTGGATCCAGCCCTGAAATGTCAATTTGCTGGATGTTTTCCAGAGCTTTGGCGCCAAATCCAATTTCTTTGTTAAGGGAAGTTTTGAAAGAAACACCGAGCGCCTGAGCCATTCCGGCTCCCCCGTCATTGGTCGCACTCCCGCCGATCCCAATCAGTATTTCATCAACGCCGTGATCGAGTGCAGCTTTTATGAGTTCGCCTGTACCATAGGTAGTGGTTTTAAACGGATCCCTCTCTTTACGCTCAATTAACGGAAGTCCTGATGCTTCGGCCATTTCAATCACAGCTGTCCGATGACCCACCAGCCCGAATTTCGCTGTGACCTTTTCTCCCAGCGGTCCGGTCACTTCACACTCGACATACTTTCCATCCAGTGCAGCGACCAAGGCATCTACGGTTCCTTCTCCTCCGTCCGCAAGCGGAAGTTTGGTCACCTCTGCATCAGGGAGCACCCTTCTTATTCCATTTTCCAAGTAACCGGCAACTTCCAAAGAAGAGGCACTGCCCTTAAAGGAATCGGTCGCGATAACAATCTTCATTTTTTGCACCCTCTCAAGCTATAAGAAAGAAAACGTTTTCCAACATAATAGTTATCATCATTATAGAAGTTTATTTGGAAGCTATCTATGTTCCTAAAAACGATTTTTCGGCAAAGAAAAAAAGCGAAATTTGTTACACAGAACAAATTTCACTTTTTTATTGGTGGCTTTTGTAAAGGAGAAACGCAATTTTCAGCATTAAAAAGTCGCTGTATTTTCTCATATCATACCCGGTTTTTTGGTGCAGGCGATTTAATTTGTATTGCAGCGTGTTTTTATGAATAAAAAGCTGCTCGGATATGTTCTTGATCGAGCCGTTATATTTTTCAAACAAAGAAAGAATTTCTTCATATTCCTGTATATCTTTTTTGTCCATAGAACCGATGACCCGCGCAACATATATGCCGGAAATCTCTGCGGACACTTCCTCCAGAATGAGCTCAATCCCCAAGTCGTTATAATACTTGACCACATCATTTAAGGTCATTGCCCAGCCTTGGGCAACCAATGCCTCTTCATAGGAGGTTTTCACATTTAATATGTTATGCGCAGGTGAACCAACACCGATATGGATCCTGATACCCAGCTTATTTTTGACTTCTCCCTGAATATCAGCCAGAATCTGATCCAGCTCCTGACGGCTCAGCTTGTTGAGGAAGATCACAATATTGTTGTGGATTTGGGCAATGAGATTATCAAAGTATTTGACGAGTTTATCATGAAAGATTTGGAAAATCTGTTCGGTTTGGTCGATCCCAATCTGATCATCTTTCATTTTGGCTACAATCGCTACTCTTGGTACATTCGTATCTATATTAGAAATGTTCAGGCGTTTGACGATGGCCTGCCTCTCCACATCACTCGTCAGCGTAAGCAGCTGCTCGACCAGCATCCGCTGCGTTTCTTTTTGTTGGCTGATCAGTTTGTTGGAATATGCATCCTTGATCAAAAGCTCCGTCATGCGCTTAATAATCTTCCCGTATCCTTCGACCTGTTCCCGTTCTCCGGTAATCCCGATCACTCCGACAATCTCATGCTCAAAATAGACCGGTAAATTAATCCCTTCCCTTGCGCCGGCAAACTCCCCATCATACTCAACGGCCAAATGACTCTTCGTTTCAGCTACCCGTTTGCCGCCTTCGTGGACCGTCCCGATCCGTTCCTCATTCGTACTGGCAACAATCAGTCCATCCGTATTCATATAATTAATATCCTGCCCAATAATCTCCTGCATCTCCGTCACAATCGTCTGTGCAAGCTCTGTGGAAATCTGCATCCTATCCACCCTCATCCGAACATTTAGGTACCTTTATTATAACATATATTCGACAGGTGCCTGTCACTCCCCGAAGTTCCCCGAAACTTGTCGATGAGGTTTCGACAGGTGCCTGTGGTCAAGCCCCCTAAAAATGGACATAATCAAAATACGACAAGAATACACATTGTTTAATTGGTTTCAGTATGTGCGCCACCATTGACTTTGTTTTTGTCCGTGTTGA
>NZ_JBHUEO010000060.1:0-8998 GCF_042680885.1 Siminovitchia sediminis
ACCGCTCTGAAGTTCTACACTTTGACGGAGCCAGTCACAGGATCAAATATCGTGAGACTTTATTTCAAGCGAAAAGTGTTCAAAATTAATGAGCAGAAACTGTTCAGAACTACTTGACGGTTACACGGGAACAGCTTTGTATCCATGTCATCTATTAAACATTGATTTTTTATTTAAGTATGATATTAATTTTTGTTTGTAGAGGGGTACCACCAATTAATACTAGAATAGGTATTTTCACTTTTTTTGTCAATTTATAAGAACATTTGTCATGTATATTCCAATTGTTTAGAATAGCTTGTATAATACCAATTGCGTTTGAAAAAATTCATACACTAAAATAGTCTAGGGGTTTGGATAATGGGTACAGAGATGGATGAAATAAAAGCCAGGATCAATCAGATGAGAAAGATTTTGATTGCAGAAGAATCTGGCTTAAATAGTGATAGCACCCTTTGGTACAGTCAGAAGTTAGACGAGCTCGTTACAAGATATCAAAAACTAAACAATGATAGATACACAAAAGTTTGAACAATGGTACCAATATTGTCACATGATGAATATGGGGTTTTTTTGCCCTTTATTTGGTTACTGCAGGGCTCATGACAAGATGGGAGTAAATGATCTTACACTTATCATCGCGGAAACCTTACAGCAATGATACGTCAACAGGGTTACTCAAGTGTACGAACCGATTATGTTTTCTATCTTTATGAAATCAGTTCAACAAAATAGTTGTTCTCTAACCTCCATTTAGAAATAAATTGAATGAATTTTCTGCAATCTAGCATAAGAAGGCGCCCGTTTTTTATATTGATGAGATTTTGTTTATTGAAAGCCCCCCTATTCCACCTTATCGAAATGGAGAAATGATAATTTTTCGTCCAGCAAAAGTTTCTGTTGCAAAACACATTATCCACTACATGGTACAAAGGACAGAGTAAAACATGTGGGCGAAGCGGGGGTTTAAGTGTTAAACAATTTATTGGGGACAAGGAATAGGTCAACAAATGATTAATATGTTGAAAGATTGGGCAGAGGGAAAAAATACAATTAAAAAGATCAATAGCAGAACTCGTACGGACAATCCCAGGGGTATCCCTATGTGTAAAAAATTTGGTGTTAAAGAAGAAGGTGTATCCCGTAAAGAGTTGTTTATAAACGAAGTGTTTATTTCGACTTTCTGTTATTAGGACTAGAATTGTAGAAAATGATTGGATATTTTTAAGGGCTTATTCCATTATCCGGCGCTTATCCAGAGCTGGTTTGCGCTCTTTTTTATATAACGGGCCATATAATGGAATACTTTGTAATACATAATGCACATACATACTAAAATGAATTTTCATTTTTTTTGGAATTTTGTTTGACTTTTCGCAATAAATATTGTACGGTTAAACAAATCAATATTCGAAAGGGTGAAAAAGAGCACATGATTATATAATCCTAACTTGAAGAAATCGATATTTTAGCCTTGGGTTCAGTTTCAAATTGTTTTGGAATGGACTCTATTTGTTATCGATTATTTTTCTGAGATAGGATTAATGTAATGTGCTTTTTTGACTTTATAAAGGCTTTTGTTATTCGAAAAGTCTATTTAAGTCCTTATTTGCGCTGCATTGCCTCCTGTCTTGAAAAACGAGATAGGGGGTTATTTTTGTTTTGGACATTTAATTTCAATAAATCGGAGGGAATAGAATGGAATATAAACTACAAGAATTAAAACTTGCCAATCAAGATACAGGGCCATACGGAATAATCGTTTCAGACAAGGAAGAAGTTTGGGTTACTCAACATAAAGCAAATAAGATCAGTTGCATCACTTTAGACGGAAAAATTATAGAGTACTCATTGCCGACAACAGGTGCAAAAGTGATGTGTTTAACAATTTCTTCAGAAGGTGATGTCTGGTTTACTGAGAATGCAGCAAACAAAATTGGAAGGATTACAAAAGAGGGGATGGTTAATGAATATACATTGCCTAATCCCAATTCAACACCCTTTGGTATTACAGAAGGACCAAATGGAGGTATATGGTTTACAGAAATGGATGGAGACCGTATTGGACATATTGCAGACGACGGTAAAATTAGTGAATATGAGCTGCCTAACAAAGGTTCTTACCCTTCTTATATCACTTGGGGGCCTGATAATGCCCTGTGGTTCACAGAAAATCAAAATAATGCTATTGGAAGAATTACAGAAAATGGAGAAATTGCGGAATTTAAAATTCCTACACCTGCATCAGGACCAGTAGGTATTACAAAGGGAAACGATGATGCTCTATTGTTTGTAGAAATTATAGGTAATAAAGTAGGGCGAATAACTACCTCTGGAGAAATTACTGAATTTAAAATTCCAACCCCAAACGCTCGACCTCATGCAATTACTGCTGGAGCAGGAACGGATTTATGGTTCACCGAATGGGGGGCTAATAAAATAGGAAGGTTGACTAGTAATAATTTAATTGAGGAATATCCAATTCAAACTGAAAATGCTGAACCACATGGTATTTCAAGTAGCGATGGTGAAACCATTTGGTTTGCATTGGAATGCGGCAAGGTTGGTAAATTAACTTTAATCTAGGATAAAAAGGGGTGAATTTATTGCTTTCTAGCAATCACCCTAGGACTGATCCGGAAAAGACCTTTCCGATACAAGGAAATCGGAATCTTCAATTTATAAAAACTGCTATAACGAAGCAAAACATCTGGGTGGGGGAATATTCTTATTTGATAGTAAGCAAGGAGAATCCTTTGAGGATCAAGTCCTATATCAGTATGAAGCGATTGGAGATAAGAATGAATCCAAAGTTATCCAGGAAAATCTTTTAGTTCACCTTATATATTATTTTTTACTCTCGGTAATAAAGATTTCAAAATTGAACAACATTATTTGCCCTTCAAACATTTAGTTTTTTGGAGGGGCTTTGTTCGCTTTTGGGTAATGGGAGGCTTTATTATGAATCATTATGAGTATCAATGTAAGATAGATGAAGAAAAACGCATAATAAAAAAAATCAATCATGAAGCGTGGAAATACACGTCCGGTAATCTATATGGAAAGCCTTTTTTCATTAAGTTCATTATATCTATCCTTTGGAGGTAATTTATAAAAAATTCATACATAAATATCACTGTTTCCAATTGACCGATTGGTGGCAGATATTAACGAAAATAAACGCAGCAGTTGGCAGCGGCTTTGCAGGGATAACACATAAATCTTCTTTTGGAGGAGTTTTTCCAAAAAACTGGTTAGAATTCAATTGAGTCACAAACCACCAAATTGAACACAAAAATTACTATAATAACAAGTTTCTTAGAACAGGTTTCATAAGCCACAAACGAATGAAACCAAAAACTAAAGGCCTGAGTCCGGACAATACCAAATTCAGGCCTTAATAGCTGCTTAGTAAAATTTTCGTTCTACTTTATGGGGTCAACTTCATAAGATGCGTTTTTTTTTCGAAAAAAATATACAATCTTTTGTATAAGACACCAACAAAATCTCTTTTCTTTGTTTATCTGTTCTATAGGCCAACTCCAGCATATAGTCAGGTTCGGATTCCTTCATTGCTGACGACAATTACTCCTCCTAATGGAAATCTACATCTATTTTCTTTTTAGTGTCTTTCATAAGTTTCGGCATACTTACTTCCAGTACACCATTTTTATAGGTTGCTTTTACACCGTCATGTGAAACGGGACATGGAAGGGTGATCATTCTGTGAAAACGGCCTGCATAGCGTTCTTTTCTAAACATATTTTCTTCTTTCGTTTCATTGGTACGATTAATAGAACCGCTGATGCTTAATCGATTATTTTCTATATCAATATCGACATCTTCCTTCTTTTCAAGTCCAGGAATATCACAAGTTGCCACTACTTCATTTTCCGTTTCATGTACATCCACTCGGATGCTCCCTAACCCCTGCTCATTATCGAACGAAATAGGAAAGTCCGAGAAAAAGCGATCAAACTCTCTTCTCATATTTGAAAGTTGTCTGAATGGATCGTACGGTACTAATGCCATTTTCATTAACCTCCTTGTTTTCTTTATACAAGGATATTATTCCAACTCTGAAAAAGAATATTCTTACCTTATTTTATATCAGTAATGAACACTATACTTTAAAATTAATCAGCTACACTTGAATTAATTGGCATCATCTGGTAGCTTCATTCATTCCAGAATACGAAAACCCTTTCTGAATAATTAATTGAAATTACACCACAATAAGCATAAATACTTTTTATCTGTGAGGCCTTCTATGCTTCTTAAACAAAATGTATCAGAAAAGATTAGAGATAAGCTGGTTCATTGTGACGACCTTGTCATACGTTCCTTTCCCGAAATAAACATTGAAGTAATGTTTATTGGTCATTTAATTGGAGAACAAGAGCTTTTTGACAATGTTTTAATGCCTTTTTCTAAAGTGACGAATAATGAGGTAAAGTCTCTACTTAAACGTAAGGAGTACAAATTAAAGACCGATTTAAATGAAATCATTAAAGGAATCTTAGAAGGAAAAGCAGCTATCATTTATAAAAACACAGAGGCCTACTTAATCGATATTTATGTACCAAAAACAAGAAGTGTTACACCTGCGGAGATTGAAACTGTCATTATTGGACCCAAGGAAGCATTTATTGAAGATATTTTTACGAATCTTTCAATGATCAGACGTCGCATAAAATCTCCCCGTTTAAAAGTATCTTCACTTGAAGTTGGGAAAATTACAAACACGGAATGCAGTCTTATTTATATTGAAGGATTAACCCCACCATCCTTAATCAAATACGTTGAAGAAAAGATGAATAAATTAGATGTCGAGGGGGTTACTGATCTAAATATGCTGACAGAGCATTTAGATAGCAAACAACTTTCTATTTTTCCACAATTTTTTACTACAGAACGGCCAGATGTAGTTGTTTCTAAATTGCTGCAGGGAAGGGTGGTTGGCTTAGTAGACGGGAGTCCTTATGCATTTTCAGCACCAACCAACTTTTTTGAGTTTTTCCAGTCGCCGGATGATTATAATCAGCGTTGGTTACTAGGAACCCTTTCCCGATTATTGCGGTTCATAGCCTTATTTATTACATTATTTGCTTCCGCATTTTATGTTGCGGTTTGCATGTTTCATTATGAAATGATGCCTATCAAGTTGCTGCACACTTTTATTGAGTCTAGAAGTAAAGTACCATTTAATCCGTTTATAGAAGCGTTGATTATAGAAAGTGTCATTGAATTACTGAGAGAAGCAGGAGCAAGGTTACCCAGTAAAATCGGTCAAACGATCGGGATTGTCGGAGGAATCGTTATTGGTACAGCTGCTGTTGAGGCAGGATTTACAAGCAATTTGTTAATTATTGTTGTATCTATTTCGGCCATCTCATCCTTTGTCGTCCCTCATATTATTATGACTGCTTCATTGAGGATTACCCGATTCCTGCTCATAATCCTTGCTTCCATTTGGGGGATATTTGGCATTATCATTGGGTTTGTTTTTATTCTCATCCATTTAAACCGTTTAAAAGTCATAGGTGAGTTTTATTTAAAACCTATAGCACCGCTCTATATAAAACTATGGAAGGACACAATCATTCGTGTACCTTTTAAAAACTTAAAGAAATAATATGGAAGGATCCTTCATTCAATATGGAAAGAATAAAACCATTTTATTTATTCTTTGTGACATTCATGACACAAGGTTCCCTTGTTTTAATTGTTCAGTTGCCGCAATTTGTTGCGGAGCATTTTGGTTATAATGGGTGGCTCGCTATCCCAATCATTTCTATATTTGTTTTGATGCATATTGGTCTCATTTATGTAGCTTATCGTTTGGGAAAGGGAGTTTCCATTTTTTCAATTATAGAAAATGGAATGCCAAAAATATTAAGAATACCGCTCTATTTCTTCCTTAGTTTCTTCTGGGCAGGTTTTGCCATATTTATATTGAAAAATTATCTATTTATTGTAAAGTTTTTACACTTTCCTGACGCCAATATAAATTGGTTTTTGTTGGCTACAATATTTCTTGTCTTTTATCTCGTGATTAGCGGTATTGTGTCTATTGTTCATATGATTACCTTATTGTTCTTTTTATTTGCACCCGTGGTTTTGACATTGCTGTATTTTATTCCTCATCTTTCCTTTTTAGAATTAACAAACTTTTTTTTCGATGCCCATGGACAATGGCAACACGGCATTCTAGATATATATATTGCTTTTCTTGGTTTTGAAGTTGTATTATTTTTATTTCCATATATCGAAAAAGGCGCAAAAGGATTGAGATATGTCTTTTATGGACATTTATTTACTACCTTTATATACATGGCGCTTACGATTATCAGTTATAGTTTCAATAGCTTCCAACAATTAAAGACACAACTGTATCCTATGATTAACTTGTTACAGTATATAGAAATGGAATTTATTGAACGCATTGATTCTTTATTTTTTTTGATCTTATTTTTGAGGGTTTTTACAACGGTTGTTATGTACGTTTGGATTGGAATGATTACATTTCAAAGAGTACTTAAATGGAACACTAAATCGATAGCAATCATTTTACTTGGTTCGGGTTATTTGATGACATTGCCTATATTAAACAAATTTGAAATCAAGCAATATTATTCTTTTTTAGGATCTATCCAAATAGTCATATCTCTATTTTTGCCCTGTATGATGATATTGCTTATTCTTCTTAAGAGGTGGAGACACATTGCATAAATTTATGATAGCGTTTTGCATTATGCTACTCGTTTTAGCAGGATGTGGTCAACAAGATATTATAGAAGATATAGGCTTTATACACACAATTGGTTACGATGTATTAGAACATAGTGAGGATGAAGGTAAACTGCGTGTGACAATTTCTTTCCCGCTGGCTGAAGAAGAGACAGCTCAGACCCTAAGTACGGTCGCTGAAACCAGTAAAGAAGCAAGAATAATTCTTTCTAATAAATCGGATAAAAATTTAGTCACCGGACAAGTACGTAGTATTTTTATTGGCAAAGAGTTAGCTGAAAAAGGAATATGGCAGCAAATGGATACCATTTATCGTGATCCAGTATTTAGGCCCAATATCAAGCTTGCGGTTATCGACGGCAAGGCGCAGGAACTGATTGAAAGTGAGAATCCTAATTTTCCCAAAGTCAATCAATCCATTGAGAACTTATTAAAAAAAGAAGCAAGACTAAATACAATACCTGACATGGATGTTCATAAGTTTTCCAAGGACTACTTCGATGATGGTATCGATCCGATCGCACCTTTTATAAAAAGTACAAATGAAGGAATGATGGCAAGCGGTATAGCTTTATTTAAAAATGATCAATTTGTAACGACCTTAAATACATTGCAGTCAAGAATTTTCTTCCTCCTTACAGGTGATTTTAAAAAAGGAGATCTATTTCACAAAAACGGGAATGAGAAAATATTAATTGATTTTTTATCAAATAAAAGAAAATTCAATGTCAAAGTATCCAGTCCTGATGACGTTGAGGTATACGTAAATATTAAATTTACGGGGTATATTCTCGAATATCAAGGAGATAAAGATACTTCAAATAAAAATGACATAAAACAATTAGAGAAAGGTATTCAAGCTTATATAGAGGAAGAAATAAATGACATTATAGAGATTATGCAACAATACAAAGTCGATAATATAGGAATAGGGAAATACATCAGACTTAATACAAATTATGATACATGGAAAAAAATGAAGTGGCCGGAAACGATTGATAATGCCAAAATTACTCCTCATGTAAGTGTGGAAATTCTAGATACAGGCTTAACCAAATAAAGGTTTTAAGAGCCGCGATATATGCGACCAGAACGAGCGCAGAATGACTGAATTCGTTTTCCTTCTATGTTATTCATAATTTGGAAGGAATAACCTAGGGATAAATTAAAAATGGTAGAGCAAGTCGTTTCAAATGATATGTAGGGTTACCGCAAGGATCCCAGCACATCCAGTAACTCTGGTAGTTTTTGCTGGGAATATCCTTACAATTTGCTCATAAACTTAATGATTGATCAAGTGAAGATTCGAAAATCCTGTGTGCCGTTCATCCATTTATAACTCTTGGGATGGCCCGTATCCTTCTCGACCTGTAACAGCCAGCATATAGGATGCTGCAATAGCAGTCGTTCTTCCAATGCTTAAAAGTACCCATCTATCAGCACAAGCTTGAATCTTCTGAGTCCATGGTGCCGTTGTGGATGTCGTACGAAAATACTCTAATTCCGGTATGAAATACATAAACGTAGGAACCCGTAGAAAGATATGCAATCCTAATATTAACAATATAAGATTCCTTCGCTTTTTATCTTTCCATCACAGAGTCAGTGCAGTGATAATCACAACCTGGACAATCAAATGCAAGAGCATCCAGAAGCTATCCAGCTGAAGTGCATACCTCCCTGTAGAATCTTAAAGGATTCAGGTGGGTAAGCACTCCACTGCGAAGCAACGACTATCCATTCATAAACGCTCCGCCCAACTCTTAACCCAAAAGCGTAATCAACACGATCAAAGTACCTAATCGCTGTATTTCTAAAGGGTTCGTAAATGTAGAATACCTAGTCCACATACACCGACTCCCTGATTGCTTGATATGCAGCGCGTTAACAGGCGATTATCAATTGAAGAGCATATAGGAGCCAAAGTTGCCTCTTTTGATGAAGAAGGAAGAGCGCCAAGAATCGGATCCATTGTTAACCCGAGGGAACGAGATATTTTGAGGTGTATTGGAGAAGGTAATGGAGAAATCGCTGAAAGACTTGAAATTTCAGTGGGAACAGTGAAGAATTGTCCGAGCCAGATTTTGAATAAATTGGATTTACGGGATAGAACACAGCTTACGTGTTTATGGCATTCTAAAAATGTAAGGTTTGGCAGTTAATTTATGTAGGTAATTCGAATCTATGTAAATAAAAAGGCCACTTGCCAACTTCTCAAAATAACTTTAGACTCCTCGTTGGACCAACA
>NZ_JBHUEO010000061.1:0-7136 GCF_042680885.1 Siminovitchia sediminis
TTTGCACACTGAAGTGCAAATCAATTATATAGGAGGTGGCTCAGTTATGGCAGAGGTGGCTCTAAATCATGTCATAGGTGGCTCTAAAATATGGCAGAGGTGGTATTATCCGATGTCTTTATTCAAATACCCATTTTTTTGAAATATACCCATTCCCTTACATAAGCCTATACTGATTAATATTAATCAGCCCCAATTTAGCCCCAAATACGTTCATTTTCATGCTTTAGCCTAAAAAATCAAGAAAAGTAAAAAAGCCTCGAATCCTTGATAAAACAAGGTCTCTAAGGCTTTTAATACGGTGCTTTGCAAAGCAATTTCCCTAACGTGAGTAATCAAAAAGTTAATTTGGATGATATTCACCATCTAGAAAATAATACAAGAACGTACTACAAAGAGCGATACATAAAGGAAAATGACTTGGAACAAAAATTAATTGTCACCTATTCACCTCTACCAACGGTACCAATCGTCCATTCGGGAAAAACAAATTGAACGAGTGATTTTAAAAAAGTATTTGGACCATTCTAAAATAATTTTCTTTTTGAAAAGAAGATTAGTCTTTCATAAATCTTCTGGCAACCATAAATTGAACGATTGGAAATATGATAACTCCAATACAAAATGCAGAAAGCAAAAAGATACTGCCTAAATCAGATTCATTTATTTGACTGTATACAAACCAAAGAACAAATAGAAAAGCTATTAGAATATAGTAACTTATCTTTCCACTTATATTCTTAATTTGTTGGCCCATTTCATCTTCTTCAGCTTTTGAATCATCGCCCCATGTTGCTGAATAAAAGAATGTTAAAATAACAACAACCCATAGCAGAATATCAGGTGCTGGATTTTCACTATCATTTAAAAAATCTATAATATATAAACCTAAAAATAAAAGGGTGATAACACTTAAAACAATGCCAGTTAATACTTTTAGTTTTTTATTTCTCATTAGATTCCTCCTCGCTTTTGCTTTCTGCCAACTGAAATTGAAACAGCTCATCCACTGTTATATCTAGGATAGCTGCGATTTTAAATGCAAGAACAAGACTTGGATCATACTTATTATTTTCAATAGCATTTATTGTTTGTCTGGACACATCACATTTATTAGCAAGAAGTTCTTGTGACATTTTCTGTGTTTTACGTAATTCCCTGATACGATTTAACATTAGATGCCCGTTCCTCCCTCCTTTTTGTCAAACATATTTTACATTTTTAATTATATTATGCAGCAAACAAAATGTCAAACATCTTATACATATAGTGATTGTAAGATAAATGAAACCTTGATCAGAGGAGAAATTTTGAAACATTAATACAGCTAGGATGTTGTTTAATAAGCGTCTCTTTTCTTTTTAAACTATAGCGTGATACTTTAACAATCGGGTCAGATTCCGGAGTAATAACGAATTTCCTAACAAAGGATATATAACAAAACACCTCCCGAACATTCGAGAGATGTTTCGCTCTTATTTATTTACAATGCGATTGTACGTATTAACGGTTAATACGTAATAGACTGCATAGATGATAACAAAGAAGACTATAGCCATTAGAATAGGGAAGATAAGATTGATTCCAATGAGATTAGAAATAAAGTTGCTAGTAAAGTACAATGCCACACAACTGTGCAATATTCCTACGGTTAGTGGCAATCCAAACACAAATAATGACTGCCTTTTGATTGATTTACGTATATCCTTTTTATTGACACCGATTTTTCTAAGGATTTCATAGTGTCCTTTCGCCTCATTCGCTTCTGTTAACTGTTTGAAATAAATGATACTTCCACTTGCCGCTAAAAATACAAGCCCCAAAAATCCAAAAATAAAAAGAGTAATTGCGTTTCCTTCTTTACCTTGCTTATACTCAGTATAAAATGATGAAGAAACTTGAAAATCGTTTCCAACCAGTTTATTTACTTTCTTTGATGTGGCTTGTGCCGTTACTTCATTTTCCACTTCATATACTTTATAAGTTAATGGAGCCTCTTTTTTGGCTATCTCAGCAAACATTTCGTTACTGACTACGAGAAAGAAATCGGGATAATCGAAAGGTAGCACATTACTTTCAACCATATGAACAAATGGCAGTTTGCTGCTTCCTTGAGGCAATTGAATCGTTATATTTTCTCCTTTAAAAACCGACTTCGTATATTCAGTAAACCTTGGCTGGATTACTGCTGCTTGATTTCTTGATAGTGAGATTGTTTCATCCTTATTTAAAGCATTCGCTGCTTTATTAAATGTACTTTCTGAGATTAATTGCACAGGATTTATGTCATAATCCAGTTGAAATGAGAGTATTGCTTTTACCTGAATGACGGGTATGTCTAGTTGGGCTTTTATTGGATGTCGATGATCTGCTTTTATTATGCTCTCCACCTGCGAATCAAATTCTGGACCTTTTGACAAATGCGAATAGCTGAACGGAACAACTTCCTCAGCTCTTTTTTCGTTGCTGTAATACCCACTGTAAGTTGCACCTAAGAAACAGATCGTTGCAGAACTCAACAATGCAATGACTGTAAAGGTACGTGCATTCCCTCTAATACGAAACAGTAAGCGAGATGTTTCAATTATTCTAGTTCCTCTGTAATAACGCGACTTATTTTTTTGTGATAATCTTAATAAATAGACCGTTACAGATTGAAAAAATAAATGGGTGCCAATGACGAGAGCAACAAAAGCAATACCATAATTTTTCATTAAATATTCCGTAGTAAATTCGTCAGGAAATGGTTTTAATATCAGCCAGTAACTAACGACAAGCAATATAACTCCGATAACAGCCGAAATAAGTGAAACCTTTGGAATTTGTTCTCCTTTTTTCTCATCATAGAATAATTCGATTAATGTAAAACGATAAATCAAACGGTAACCTTGAACAGAAGTGAATAAAATAATGACCATAAAGACTATGACTGTTTGGGTAATCGCTAGAATGGAAATACCGAAGTCCACATCGGCAATTGAACCCATAAGTTTTATTAAAATCATTGCAAATAATTTGGAAAGTAAGGTTCCAAGAATAATTCCAATAACTATTGCAATGATTCCCATAATCAAATTTTCATAAAATAACATTTTTGCAATGGTTTTCTTGCGTAAACCAAGTATGGCGTACAATCCGACTTCTTTCTTCCTTTTTCTTGTGAAGAATGAATTGGAGTATAAAATAAAGATTGCTACGAATAAAATTAAGATAATTGATGATACCCCAAACATGAAACTCATTGTATCCGACAATTCAATGCTTTCCTGAATTTTTTCGCTATATTGCAAGGAAGTGAACGTATAATAAATAACCATGCTGAATACGAGCGTAACAAAATAGACAAAATAATTATTGAAATTACCTTTAATATTTTTCCTTGCTAAACTAAATAATGTCATTTGCTCCACCCCCCAGTGCGGATAGAACATCCAACACCTTGTTGAAAAATTCTTTGCGGGATCTTTTCCCTTTCACAAGTTCTGTGAAGATTTTACCGTCTTTAATAAATAGGACGCGATTACAATAACTTGCCGCATAAGCATCATGGGTAACCATTAAAATGGTTGCCTTGTCTTGTTCATTTAGATCCTTTAAACTTTCTAACAAGTCTGTTGCTGATTTCGAATCCAACGCACCTGTTGGTTCATCTGCCAATATTAGGCTTGGCTTTGAAATAATCGCTCGCGAAGCTGCCGTGCGTTGCTTTTGTCCACCAGAAATTTGATACGGGTACTTATTTAAAATGTCGCGAATTCCAAATTTATCTGCCACTTCATCTGCTCTTCGTTCCAATTCTTTAATGTTCAATTTTGCCAAGGCTAACGGCAAGATAATATTTTCTTTCACAGTTAAAGTATCTAATAAATTATAGTCTTGGAAAAGGAAACCAAGTTTGTCACGGCGAAAGGCAGATAATTGTTCTTCATTCATCTTTGTCAAATTGATTCCGTCAATCACAATGTCCCCCGTAGTCGGCTCGTCAATAGTTGCCAATATATTTAGTAAAGTTGATTTACCAGCACCCGAGGGTCCCATAATACCGACGAATTCACCTTCCATGACGGTTAAGTCTATATCCTCCAAAGCTGAAAATACATTTCCCTTTGCACCATAGACTTTTTTTATTTGTTTTGCTTCGACAATAGTTTTCATATTTAAATCCTCCATTCAGAGCTGTTTTTTCTACAATTTAATTGTACAATAGGAAACCTTAATATAAACTTACAGCTTGATCTCGTAATCTTACATTTTCGTCACATTGATAAAAAATATATTAAACACGATGTTTTCTTTGTATGTTGGTCGATATTCAATTAATATGATGTTACAGAAGGATGATTGTGGAGGGAAGAGGAATGAAAATCATGATTGTGGAAGATGATTTGACCATTCGTGATATGGTAGGGGAAGCATTAGAAAAATGGGGTTTTGAAACCATTAAGATCGAAGACTTTGACCAAATCATGCAGGTATTTCTTAATCATGATCCTCACCTAGTCATCATGGATATCAATTTGCCATCGTTTGACGGATTTTACTGGTGTAATAAAATCAGAGAAATTTCAAAGGTCCCTATGATCTTTCTCTCTTCCCGTGATACACCAATGGATATAGTGATGTCGATGAACATGGGAGGAGATGATTATATTCAAAAACCTTTCCATATGGATGTATTGATTGCAAAAATTAATGCACTCCTTCGCAGAACGTATTCCTATATGGAAACACAGTCTCAGACAATGGAACATGATGGAATTATATTAAATCTTGAAAACGGAGAGGTCTTACATGGAGATCGAAAATCGGAACTCACGAAAACAGAATTTCTTATTCTGAAAATCCTCATGCAAAACAAAGGTACCATTGTAAATCGAAGGAAAATGATGCGAAGCCTTTGGAAGGATGAAAATTTTGTGGACGAAAATACATTGACGGTTAATATTGCTCGTTTGCGTAAAAAGCTTGCCGAACTTGGAAAAGAATACTTCATTACGACTAAGAAAGGACAAGGTTATATTATCCAATGAGTTTCATTCAATATCTAAAAGATAAACGGAATTTCTTTATATTATATGTGATCGTTATGTTCTTTGTTTCTTTGATGATGTTTGTAAGCGCACATTCCAGACACGCTGTCAATGATATTGTCTATATCAATGTGGTTATCTTTTTTATTGTGGCTATTTATGTAATCATCGAATACTATTTTAATAGGGAGTTTTATCTGGAATTACATGATTTGGTTGAAAGTAGCCATGAAGAATTTCTCGCAACTCTTCCTAAACCGCGAAACAATGAACAACAGATTTATCTTGAATTATTAAAAAAAGTAAATGGTATGCATGGCGATCAACTACAAAAGTTGTATAACGAAAAACGCGATCATCAAGATTTTATTACATCTTGGATTCATGAAGTTAAGGTTCCGATTGCGGCAGGTCGCTTGCTTATGGAAAACAGTAATGGAAGAACTGTTGAATCCCTTGTGGACAAGTTTGAAGATGAGTTGGATAAAATCGAAAATTACGTGGAGCAGGCTCTTTATTATTCTCGCATTGATTCGTTTTCCAAAGATTATTTTATTTCCGAGGTAGCGTTGGATCAAATCGTTAAAAACAGTGTAAAGAAATATGCCAAATCCTTTATTAACAAGCAAATTCGTTTTCATATGGATGATATGGAGCAGGTTGTCCATACCGACAGTAAATGGCTCGGATTTATCATAGACCAAGTTTTTTCAAATGCTTTAAAATATACAGATGAAGGCGGGGAAATCTCCGTACAATTTAAGGAAGATCGAAAAGAAAAGCGGCTGCTGATTCAAGATACAGGCATTGGGATTAAGCTGGAAGATATCAGCCGCGTATTTGAAAAAGGATTTACAGGATCTATTGGGAGAAGTCATTCCAAATCTACCGGGATAGGCATTTACCTTGCAAAACAAATGGCCCTTAAATTAGGACATGACCTCTCCATTCAATCGGAAGAAGGCAAATATACGAGGGTCACCATCCACTTTCCGAAAATCAGAAATTATTATCATCTATAAGTATAATGGTGGGGTTAAAAAATTGGGTAATCGGAAAATAAGTATCAAATTAAAGATGTTCAAGTAGAATAATGTTTATCCCGAGGCTTATAAGAAATAGTAAAATAATTTAGTCAATAGTAAGTGAATTGGGGTAACAAAAGGGTACCGCAATCAAAAATAAGATATAACGCTATTTTGTGTCTATATGTAATAGATATTACAGACGATAATAATATGGGCGGTATGATATAATAAACACATTTTCACAAATTGAAATAGCCCCAGATTTACCCCTACTGGACAAACTCTCACTATATTTCAAAGTTTGAATCAGTATGAGATATTCTCCTTATATTGTTCTATCTCTATTAGCATAAGAAAAATCAAAGGAGTTGTGTAATAAACTCACACCTTAAAAGTGAAAAAAAGCGATTATATCAACATTTGTTGGATTTTTGCTTATTGTGTCCCTTCTCACTTTATATGTATCAACAGAAATAAATAGTATTATGTTTTGTTTGGCTGTGAATAGCTTTTTTGAACAGACTGATTATGGAGCAATTAAAAAAAGATTAATACATAGCAACTATCGGAAGAATATCACAGTAAAAAAACAAATAATCTTCCTGAATTTATACGCATAATGGGGTGTTTCTATTTTTGACTAGGAAGCACCTTTTTTTGTGGTGTTAGGACATAGATGACCCCCTCTATCTGTTTGGAAGAGAAGGTTATGGTTCCTCCAAGTCATTTTACTTTAGTCCATTTTATCCCCATTTTATGAACATGTGAACTAGCTTAGGATTCATTTTGTTACAAGCCGTCTAATTCAGTTGGTTTTTAGATAGTGTGCTATATGTTTTGTTGGAGTATTATATTGATAATCAGGGAAATAAAAACTATCGTATGTATATATGATTAACCTAAATAAAAAATTTTTATACGACCGGGGTAGATAGTGTATAAGAGATTTATAATGTATTTGGCAAGTAAAAAATGTATGAAATGGCATTTAAAAATGCATGCCACTCGCCAACGGCCTTATGAATGTAATAATGACTCTTTGTAACGGAAGCTGTCGCCCGTAAAAAGCAATAGATGC
>NZ_JBHUEO010000062.1:0-52182 GCF_042680885.1 Siminovitchia sediminis
TGTTGGTGTGGTAACTTACATTTTACTAGAAAGGGCGATTTTTTTGTATGCCTTTTTTAGAACTAAACAAAATAGGGCTGTCACAGAAAATCAGTTTTTACTGACTTTCTGGACAGCCCCTTTTTTCATTTTTCAGGCTCAAGCAGCCCCCGTTCCAGGCACATGGCAATAGACAATACTTTTTTCTGTTTTGAAAATTGAATATGGACCGAATCACCATCCATTGATTTTATCATGCCGTGTCCAAAAATTTTGTGGCAGATTTTCATACCCGTTTGCAGCTCTGATTGCTGGCCAATGGCATTGGGGTTCAAAGCTGCGGCCTTCTGCTTCGCCGTTTGTTCCTGTACTTTTGGTTCAACTCTGATCTGCTTTGAGGGATGGACAATGTTCCAAACATCCCTTACGAACGGAGATTCGATTTCTTTCGAACCGTCCCTCTGCTGATAAGTAATCAATTCCAGGTGCCGCTTTGCACGTGTCATACCAACATAAAATAACCGGACCGCTTCTTCCAAATCCCCTTTTCTATCTTCTGAAGAAGGAATGACACCATCCATTAAGTCAATCATATATACTTTTTCAAACTCCTGCCCTTTAGCACTGTGAAAAGTAGAAAATGTCACCGCATTTTCGGAATCCTGGTATTTTGAGGTTTTTAATGTTGTTTCCAGATGTTTCAACCGAGCAGCGAACTCCTCCATGGTTTTTAGATCCATGGCAATCTCCTCCAGCGTATTTAAAATACCTGCCAAATTTTCCTTCCGAAAGCCAAGGCGTTCACACATACGATCAATGGCCTTGTCATATCCAAGCCGACCCCGAATTACATGAATCGCGTGGAGCGGCGGCATCCCCTTCATTTGCCGGAAGGTTTCCTTGCATTCCAATAACTTATCAACCTGGTAATCCTTCAGCTGAACATAGTCGATCAGGTTATCAAAGACCGATTCATTGTTTCGAATACGCTTTAAGGCTATCATTTGTTTTTTCGTAATATAGCCGTTCAATTTCGTGAAAATTTTCTCCAGGATTTCCGGCCGCTTATCCGTATAAGTCATCCGCATAAAATTCAGGATATCCCGGACAACCCAATGGGAGAAAAATCGACTGTCCGCATCTTTTACGATAAATGGGATACCGGCTCTCTCAAATGTATTGATCAAACTAATGGATGATGAATGGTTCCTGTATAATACAGCAATATCGGACCAATTTTCTTCATCTTTCATTTCTTTCACCAAATATTTCACTTGATGCTTGTAATCAGAAAATTTCTTAAATATAATAGGCTGTATGGAAGGATTGTGCGTAAACATATTTTTTGCATAGCGGTTTTGATTTTGCTTAATAAACGTATTGGCCGTTTCCACAATGTCTTTAGAGGACCGGTAATTCTGCTCCATAAACAAAACTGTTGCCTCCGGGTAAACTTTCTTAAAGCCGAGCAGATAAGAAGGCTCCGCTCCCCTCCAACTGTATATGGACTGGTCATCATCAGCCACTGCGCAAAGGTTCTGATGCTCCCTCACCAGCTTTTCAATCAATTGATGCTGTAAAAGGGATGTATCCTGACTTTCATCCGTAAGTATATAATCGTACCTGCCCTGATATTTCTTTAAAAGCTTGTGTTCATTTTCTAGTATGTCATTGGCCATTACCAGCATGTCATCAAAGTCGAGCAGAAGCTTATTCGTATCCGACTGTTTACATTTCTCATACTTACGAAGAATCTCCGCTGATTTTGGAACGGTACATTTGACAGAATGCCAATTTTCTTTGGGTATCATTTTATTTTTTATAAAACTGATATAAGTCATCAGTTCTTCCAATTGGTCATCAGTCATCATCTCTCCCACCACAGATTCAAACAGCTTTCGCAAAATCATTTTTTTGTTTAAGCCATCTGCGGTTTTCCCTTCGATAATTTGAAAGTTAACCCGTTCTATGTATAATTGCTCTCTTACAATTTCAAATGCCAAACTATGGATGGTTGAAAAATCAACGGGCGCCAGCTCCGGAAAAAACTGCTTAAAGCGTTCCCTCATATCGTTGGCCGAAGCCCTGCTGAATGTAACAGCTTTTATTCTGGACGGCGAAACATCTTTTTCTTGTATTAAATAACCCACTCGCATGATCATCGTTGTAGTTTTTCCTGATCCTGGAGAAGCCAGTAGAAGCAGCGGCCCTTCTGTCTGAAGGACTGCCTTTTTCTGCACCTCATTTAATATCACACCTGTTTCAGCCTGCTTTCGTTCAAAAAAATGCTTCGACATTCCAAAAACCCTTTCAATTGCTGATAAAAATTTATGCGCGAACATAACGGACCAAAAAACCAAAATGCCGGCCGGTAAAAACAAAAGGAGGAGTCACATAACTCCTCTTCATTTACAATGTTGCCAGTATAGACATAATAAAGAAAATCGCAATATAATTTACCGAAACAACGAAGTTGATCCGCGCCCACTTCATATCATCTTTCACAAAAAATCCTGCAATGGCCAGCCCCAGCCACACAACATTCATCAGCGTCGCGACCATGATAAAAGTTGTGCCAAGCGGAACAAGAAAGAATGGCAATGGCAGCAGGCATGCAACATAAACAAAAATCTGGCGTTTCGTCATGGCAAACCCGCGGATCACCGGAAGCATCGCGACACCTGCTGCTTTATATTCATCGTGCCTTTTCATAGCAATGGCGAACGTGTGCGGCATTTGCCAGATAAACAGAATGAGAAACAGCACAACCGGTACAATATGGTTTGCCGGAGCGATGGCAGCCCATCCGATCAAAGGCGTCACTGCTCCTGAAATACTTCCAATGACTGTATTCAATGTGTACTTACGCTTAGTCCACATGGTATACATGATCACATACGTAAACCAGCCAATAAAAGCATATACTACAGCTTCCCATGTTGTGAGAGCTAAAAGAACCATTCCCAATATACTCAATACAATTCCCAGTATGAGCACAGTCTTAAGCGAGATCCGTCCTGTAACCGTCGGCCGAATTTTAGTTCTTTCCATGACCGTATCCAAGTCCACTTCATACCAGTTATTAAGGACTAGTGCTCCTGCCATTACAAGAGTTCCCCCAACCATAGTCAGAAAAAACTCATTCACATAAAGGGAAAATGGTACATCCATAAATACTGATGCAAGCCAAAATCCTGCAAAAATAGGAAGTGCATTCGCAATCAGTACTATTCCTTTAAAAAGCGCCATGAGGTCGGCAAAGATTCCGGCAACTTGTCCGGTCTTTACCTGTCCTTCGTGTGTTTCTGCTTTGCTGAGTATCATGTTATCCTGACCCCTTATCTAACTGAGCCCCTGGCCCGTCTTTTTTTATTCTATCGGCCCCGAAGCCGTTTCACTCGATCATCTCATCTACCATTATAATATGAAATTCCTATTTAGCCCAAGACACGGTTGAAATTTCACTAAAATGTTGAACTATAGACTGAAACTAATAGAAAGTCTTGCCAAGAGGGATGCACAAATATCCTCAGTCAGAAATACCTATTTACAAAATGATTGAAACGCCGATACAAGTCTATGAAAGATTCAATGGATTTTATCAAATTCCACTTGGAACGAGGTTTTTCGTTATGGACAGAATATTGTTTGCAGACAACCATTTAATCTTCCTGATTTCTATTTTAATCTCCTTCTTTACAAGTGTCATAACACTTGATTTGCTAAGTATGGCAGCTCGCCAAAAACAATCCCGCAAAAAAAAACAGGGACTGGCAACAAGTGCTTTCATCATGGGAGCAGGGATCTGGTCCATGCATTATACAGCCCAGCTTTCGGGGGAAACCGGGGAAAAAATTATATACAGCGCTCCTGCAATGGTTATTTCACTCATTGCAGTTATACTTTTATCGTATGCTTCGTTTTATATTTTCACATCCAGGGACCCTGCATTTTTTGCCCTGGTCTCTGCTGCAGTTCTCTTGGGTATCGGTATCACCCTTATGCATTATATTGGAACTTACAGTATTGCAGCAAATCTACTCATTAGCTATAATTCAGTATTTATCATTTTGACCATCATTACTGCTATTAGTTTATCGTTCATTTCCATGTTTTTCTTTACGAAGACAATGTATGGACATTTTTCACCTTTTCATATCCCGGCAACAGCCCTGTTGGCTTCCTGCTTGTGTCTTACACATGTGCTCAGTATGAAATCCATGACACTTCAGAAGACAGTTATACCCGGCACATGGGATTTTTCCATTCCCTTCGGCACCGTATTAGCGGGTATGATAATCATCAACTTGGGAATGATTGGGTGGATGCACATGATTGGGATCAAAGAGCGTAAACGACACATGACTTTTTATGATCCACTAACCGGCCTGCCCAACCAAATAAAGTTCCTGCAGCAATTAAATGAATCTGTCCTTCGATGCCGGAAGAGCGGCCGCCAGCTTGCAGTGCTGTTTATAGACTTGGATCGGTTCAAATGGATCAATGATACCATGGGACATGAATACGGGGACACACTTTTGAAAAAGATCGGGGAACGATTGACGGGGCACCTCCCCTCCCATTGTGTTGTAGCGAGACACGGCGGAGATGAATTTATGGTTTTATTGGATGATATAGATGAGTCATTAGTCACCGAAACCGCCCGACATCTGGCAAATGTATTGGCAAAACCATTTATTATTAACGAAAAAAAATGGTTTGCGACCACAAGTATGGGGATCAGCCTCTTTCCAAAAGATGGTGATACCGGTTCATTATTAATAAGAAAAGCCTATCAGGCGATGCTTTCAGCTCAAAAGAAAGGCTATAACCAAATGCAGTTATACAAATTGGAACAAGACAAAGCTTCATGTAGAAATGCCAAGATTGAACAAGGATTGAAACAGGCACTGCACCATAATGAGTTTGAACTTTATTATCAGCCCCAAGTACATTTAAATAGCAGGAAGATCGTTGGGGTGGAAGCCTTGCTTCGTTGGAGACATCCCGAGTTGGGTCCCATCTCTCCATACGAGTTTATACCTGCGGCTGAAAACTCCGGGATGATCATCCCGATCGGAAATTGGGTGATCCAGGAGGCATGCAGACAGATCAGATTATGGCAAGCGGCCGGAATCCGTATAAAAATTGCCGTAAATGTTTCAGCCTTGCAGTTTGAAGATCACCAATTTATTGAGTTGATTCATGAATCATTAAACAAGAATTTACTGCCCCCCAAATATTTGGAGCTGGAAATTACAGAAAGTGTCATGCAAAAAATCAATCAATCCTTCACGGTGATCAGGAAATTGAAAAACATCGGCATCAAGGTATCCATAGATGACTTCGGAACGGGATATTCTTCACTGAGTGTACTGAGCAGCCTGCCCATTGATGTTGTAAAGATTGATAAATCCTTTGTTCAGAAAATGGTGGACCATCCCAACACAGCCTCCGTCGTAAAAACGATTATTGAAATGGGAAACAATCTGGATTTTGGATTGATTGCGGAGGGAATTGAAACAGAAGAACAGGCCAACTTCCTTTTGCAAAACGGATGCAGCCTTGGACAAGGATATTTGTACAGCCCGCCGCTTTCACAAGTTGAAATTGAAGGACTGCTCAGCAAGGAATATGTCATATAGTGAGAGAATAAAAGGTTCCTAAATGGGAAAGTATCGCCTTTTTGATTTCAACAAGCTGATCTTCTGGAAGAAAGATCTCAAGCCTGGGAACGATTTGATTCTTTGCAGGCTTGCCCGCATTGTTTGGCGGAAATACTCAAGGTGCATGGCTGAAGTGTATGATCGGGTTAAGCTTCATTATTTCATCAGGAAAAACAGATAAGGAAGTATGGGTGGACTGTTGATCCTAATTTGTACATTCGGATGTTAAATCTAGTACTCAAAAAATATCAATATAAAAAAAAAGGCGATCAGTCCCTGAACAGAACTGTCAAAAATATGTCCAGTCCATGGGTACCGCCTTTTTTTGTTTTAACCTTCCGGCACAATTGCAAACTTTGATTTTAATGCCTGCTGCAGGGAACTATATGTATCAATTTTTGAAAAGTCCAAGCCCAGCTGAATGGCCGTTTGAGCGATTTCCGGCCGAATTCCAGTAATTGTCGATTGAACCCCAAGGAGATTCAGAGTTTGTGTAAGTTGATACATTTGGTGAGCAACCATTGTATCAATAATAGAAACTCCTGAAAGATCAATATATAGATGAGTTATTTGAACTTCCGTGCATTTTTCCGGAACATAATCAAAAATTTTCTTCGCCCGCAATGTATCTATATCGCCAACCAATGGCAGAATTCCAATATCAGCATTGATTTTTATGACGGGAGAGCTGAGCTCATCAATCAAACTTGATTGGGCGGACAGCTTCGTATTCATCAGTTTGTTGTAACGCCTGGAAAACTCTGTGATCAAATCATCAAATGCTCTGTTAATGGCATCGCTCCAAGCCATTACATCTTTTTTACTCACTTCGTTTTCGTTTAATTCTACAAACCTGGCCACAAATCTCCAATATACTTTTCTGGCATTGTTCAAAGCTTCCAGTACTTTTGGAATCGGTGTATTGCTGCTCACTCTGCTTTCTGCGACAATTTGAGCCCATCTTTTTTTACTGTCTTCAAATGAGTGGTTATCCTCCAACAGACTTGCTGCTACAGTTATATTCGTTAGATGATTTTGCTCCTTTAAAGTAGATTCCGCTTCTTTGCCCGCATCAATGGAATAAATGGAACCTTTGTCTTGTATTCGGTAGGAAAGCCATTCTTCGGAAATAGCATCTATATTTTCTATCAGATAATCATAAAGTTTCTTACTTATCGTACTCATTTACATACTCCCCCCCCAACAAACGTTTATAGTTTTTCACCGCTCATCCTGCTAAATTCATTCTGATTCATCATACCTTCCCATTAACCGATTGTGAAGAATTTTGCTTCATTTAGACAGACTATTTAAACCAGCCCTTTTCCTTAAAGCGCGAAATGGCTTCGATTCTGTTTCCCACTTCAAGCTTATCAAAAATAGAGGAAATATAGTTTCGGACAGTACCCGGTGTTAAAAATAATTCTTTGGCAATTTCTTTCGTGGTCTTTCCTTCAGCAAGAAGGCTGAGCACTTCACTTTCCCGGTCAGTTAGTGGATTTTCCATATAATCACTGTCTTCATAGGCAATATCAACCAGTTCCGGTGCATACATGCGCCGCCCGTCCTTGATCAGGCGTATAGCAGATACCAGTTCTTCAATGGGGCTGTCTTTTAACAAGTAACCGCGAACACCAGCTTTTCGTGCGCGTTCAAAATAGCCGGCCCTTGCAAAGGTGGTAAGAATCACAATTTTACAGGAAGAACCCTTAAGTTCCTGCGCTGCTTCCAATCCTGTTTTTATGGGCATTTCAATATCCATGATGCAGACGTCAGGCTCAAGAGTCTGTACAAGCTTGACCGCTTCTTCACCGTTTTTTGCTTGTCCAATGACTTCCATGTCCTCTTCCATATTCAACAAAGAACCAAGTGCACCCAACATCATCCCTTGGTCTTCAGCAATGACGATGCGAATCAGATCAATCATCCTCCTTCATAATATGTGTGAGAACAACCGGTATGCGGATCGTCAGCTTTGTACCTTCTATTTCGTCTATATGCAGGCTGCCATTCACAAATTCAAGACGCTCCCTCATGCCGCTTAAACCACTTCCATGCTGCCTGTTTTTACCGCTGCTTATTCCTATTCCATTATCTTCCACTGTAACAACATAGTCATCAGCCAATTGTTTAAAGGAAATACGGCAAGATGTCGCCTGGCTGTGTTTTACAATATTCGTTACAGCTTCCTTTAGACACATGCTTAATACACTTTCAGCAATAGCAGGTATCTGTGGAAAAGCCGGGTTTCCTTCTATAGTAAGATCCATTTCAGCCGCTTGAAACATTTGCTTTACTCTGATCAATTCATTTTCAAGCTTGGCTGTACGCATATCCGCCACAAGTTCCCGAACCTCACGAAGTGCGGTACTGGCGGTCTGCCTAATATCCTGAAGTTCTTTTTCGGCTGCCTGCGGGTCCCGATAAACAAGCCTGCCAGCCAAGTCGCTCTTTAAACCGATCAATGACAGCTTTTGACCGAGAATATCATGCAGGTCTCTTGAAATCCGCTCCCTCTCCTCATGTACAATTAATTCAGAAATTCTCTCATTCGCATGTTCCAGCTGCCCTTCCAGATTGATTTGTTTATTTCGATAATATAGATTAAAAGGCAACAGCACCGTTCCCAATACCGAAGCCAAAACAAAATGTATCTGGGGGAGGAATAAATCAATATCGATAAAAAATCCTGCTGCAACAGCTCCGACTGTAAAGGCAATATGCAGACCGTAAATAATGTAAAATCCGACCGGGTTTCGGATATTCCCAATAAAGAAGGCAGTAAATATGGCTAAATATACATAGCCGAACAACAGGGTCATCACCACGTTGATCACGATTTCGAAACTGACCCACATATAGACAAGGCCGCTTTTCGATTTGTATGAAAACCGGTACGATAAAAAATATAACAGCAGCAATGTAATACCAATAGAAATTTCAACCGGTGAGGATGACCGGAAGATGAAGAAAAATGGCAGAAAGCAAAAAATAACCCAAACGTAAATACTCAGCCATTTATTTCTGGGAAAAATGCTAAACCAGCTATCCATACGAGTTGTTCACTCCTGTCTAATGGACCTATTATACCAATGTTCAAACAAGAAAAGCCATTCCGCCGCCGTGGAATGGCTTCTCTTTTTATTTCGTATTAAAACTCATCTGCTTCGCCTTGACATTCATCCGCTGTTTCTCTTTTTTAAACTGGCGTTGTGCATCCTTAAAAGTCACAAATGTTTTATTTTCAGGATCATACAATTTAAATTTCAGTGACTTGAGGCTCGTCCTTATCGTGATTGTAGTTGCATGTTGCAGAGGAGGATTGGATTCGTGTGCCTCTTCCAAATGATAATTCGGTACACGAGGCGATAAATGATGTACATGGTGAAAACCAATATTTCCCGTAACCCACTGCAGGATGCGCGGCAATTTGTAATAAGAGCTGCCCTCAACCGCTGCTTTTACGTAATTCCATTCAGATTCATCTTCAAAATAAGAGTCTTCAAAAGTATGTTGTATATAGAAAAGCCAAATCCCCAGTAATGCAGCGGTAAACATGACCGTCCCGTGAACAATGAGGAAAGCCTGCCATCCAACAGCCAGAATCATGGCTCCAAATAAAAGTATAATCATGGCATTCGTCAAATAGGTGTTGGTCCGTTCTCTTTTCCTGGCATTTTTTACATTAATGCGGTTGGAAACCAAAACCAGATATAACGGGCCCAATCCAAACATAACAAGCGGATTTCTGTAAAAACGATATCCGATTCGTCCCCAATTGGACGCTTGCTGATATTCGTCGATCGTCATCATCCAAATATCACCAATTCCGCGCTTATCGAGATTGGAGCTGGATGCATGATGAATGGCATGCTCTCTCTTCCATTTTTCATACGGAAATAGAGTGAGTATACCTGTCAGCGTTCCAAGCAAATCATTTGCTTTTTTATTTTTGAAAAACGATCCGTGCGTACAGTCGTGAAAAATAATAAAGATCCGGACGACAAAGCCTGATGCAATTACAGCTATTCCCAACGTCAGCCAAATAGAGACTGATAAGCTTTGGTAAGCCAGAAACCATAAGAGCAAAAACGGCGGGATCGTATTCATTATTTGCATCAAACTTTTTTTGGCGTTCGACTTTGCAAAGGCCGCTACGCCTTTTCGCAGCTCTTTCGTCTTCTCTTTATCCATGTAATCCACTCCTAAGTGATGTTATCTCTATCATAAAAGCCCTCCAACCTTTCAGGTAGACATAAACGTCATCACTTTGGGATGATAAATATCATATTTGTGAAATTTTTCACAAATACTATTTTTCCTGCACCGTACGATAAAGCGATTATATGGGAGTTGGAGCTTTATTGTGAGGTGCCTGCTTGCCTGCAGCTGCTGTCAACTCCCCCTGTCTCTTACAAAATTTAATCCTATAGAGAATTTCGTGTTGCCTTTTGGATGCAGCAGCCTGGGATGTGACATAATAAATTGAATTGCATTTTCAGAGGAGGTTAAACCGATGGGGGCAATTGAGAGAAATGGTTACATTTTTGAGCCGGAATATAGCGTTATTGAGCAAAACGGAGCAGTACACGTGTATCGGGAAGGGACATTTATCGAGGAACTGAAGTTTACATTTTCAGGAAATTACCCGGAGCCCGATCAAATAGAGAACTTGGTAGAAGAATATTGCGAGCGGAAAGGTATTTAAAAAAGGACGGGGATCATATCCCGCCCCTAACCGATCCTGGTTTAAAACCGTTACATCCGTCCGGACCTGAATATGGAAAAAATCATAAACAAAAACATGAGTCCAGCAATGATTGAGCCGATTTCAATAACAGGCATTCTGAACAGGAGCGCTGACTTATCGGCAATAGCTGTTCCAATGATCAATCCAACCATTAATATACTGAAGGATAGTAAAATGATACTAAAGGAAAGCCGGTTGCTGATTTTATCAAGACGCTGGAGAAAAGTCTGAAGCTCTTTAATATTGATGTCCAAACGCATCCTGCCTTTTTTTACATTCGTTGTTATGTCTTTCAAGTCTTTCGGGAGTTCCAGGAAAATGTCTATCGTTTCCACCATCTCGTCGAATGACTTTCTTAAAATGTTTCTTGGATCATATCTCTGTTTGAACAATTTTTCACTGAACGGTTCCACTGCCTTCATAATGCTAAAATCGGGGTCCAATGTGTATAAGATTTCCTCCATTGTCAATATGGATTTACCAAGGATGACCATTTCTGAAGGAATACGCACTCGATGCCGGTAAGCCACGGAAAAGACATCCGTGAGAGCTGCTCCGATACTCATTTCACTCAACGAAGCATCATAATATTTATGAATCAAGTGGTCCAAATCATACTTCAGTTCCGCCACACTGGTATCCTCATCCAGGAGATCCATGTCCTTAAATGTTTTAATCATTCCACTGGAACTTCCTTGACGGAGATGAATAAATAGAGAAACAAAGTAATTTTTCATTTCTTCCCTCAATTGTCCAACCATGCCAAAATCCAAATAAGCCACAACATTTCGTGGCAGGACATATATATTCCCCGGATGCGGATCGCCATGATAGAAACCATGCTCCAGCACTTGAGTAAACATTGAATCAGCCAACCGCTCCGCAACGATTTTCCGGTCATACCCCTTTTGTTCCAATTCATCGATATGGGTGATTTTTACTCCCCTAATCATTTCCTGTGTAAGCACTTTTTTCGTAGAATAATCCCAGTATATTTTCGGTATATGGACGCCGGGATTATGCAAAAATTGCTTGGCAATTCTTTCTCCATTTCGGCCCTCCCATTCATAATCCAGCTCATTGCGTAAAGAGTTGGAAAACTCCTCAAGCATTTCACGGATCCGGTACCTTTTCGCCCACTCGAGTCTTTTTTCTATCCCCCTTGCCAAGTCCAGTAAAATTTCCAGATCTGTATCAATCATGGATTGAATGTCTGGCCGCTGAATTTTCACCACTACTTCTTCACTTGTATACAGCTTTGCTGCATGAACCTGTCCAATGGAAGCCGTCGCAAGTGGGGTTTGGTTAAAATCCATGAAAAGGCGGTCCACCGGTTCTCCCAGTTCAAGTTCGATAATATCAGCCACCTCCTCGCAGGAAAAAGACTGAACATCATCTTGCAGCTTTTCCAGTTCAGAAGCAATCTCTTCAGGAATCATATCACGCCGGGAACTAGCAATCTGTCCCAGCTTAATAAAGGTTGGCCCCAAATCTTGCAAGGCGGTACAGAGTCTGGTACCCAAATCCTTTGCGTTTACGTTTTCTCCTTCATCCCGTGCTTTTTTTGAACGGTCCACCAAGCCTAACCGAAACAAAAAATGACTGAGTCCATTCTTCAAGAAAACATTCATGATTTCCTGGTACCGCTGGGTATGCTTCATTCTCCTTAACATTCTTATCTCCTCCTGCACCTGTATGTAACATTGGTCCGTCAGGGTGTTATGATTATAAAAACAAGTGTCTTATTGCAGGCAGTCCATTTAATAGTTTAGTATGATCATAGAGTAGCAAGCCTGCACGACTGCAGGAAACTATTGAGGGACATATCACTCAGAAAATCTCTTTTATGATATACCCTTCTCATATCGTAAAATACCAGACTTTCTCCATTTTCACTACAACGGTGCTGTATCCTGAAACAATCCGATCGGTACAAACAATCCAACCTTGCCATATACCTCGTGCTCCATTACAGCAAATACCACCCCGATGACTTGGCCGTCATGATCTATAACCGGACTGCCGCTGTTTCCCCGATAAACCGGGGCGTTCATCATTATCACCTCATCATCCCATCCGCTTAATTGTGTCGGACCAAGGATCGCCCCTTTATTGGCAATCCCGTGAAACCGAAGCGGGTTTCCGATAAAAATAACAGGATCACCCTCTATAAATTCCGGATCATCTGCCAGCTCCAGATAAGGCAAACCATCTCCCTTTACTTTTAATAAAGCCAGATCCGACTGTTCGTATACAGCCTCCACATCCGCTAAAAATATTCCGTTATCCGGAAAATCAACAGTTACTTGCTCATGGCCTTCGACCACATGCGCGTTCGTCAAGATCCTTCCGTCACTTGCAATGGAAAATCCGGTCCCCTTGCTGTCCCCGGCAGCCACTGTGACGACTGCCTTTTTAACAATTTGGATCTCCGGATCTGCCGAGAGCCTGGCGGATGCAGATAAAAATTCAAAAGTCGGGATAGAGTAAGATTGAATAACAAAGGAAAATGTACTGAAGAGAAAGACAACAGATATGATCCAAAACATCCATTTGGGAAACCTTCGAACCGGTGATTCTTCTTCAAAGGCTTCCTTTTGCATCGATTCCTCTTGGGCTAACCTGACAAGCTCCTGCATTTCCTCATCATTAATCGATTCAAAAAGGTCACTGTCTGCTCTGTCCTTTTTATCATTCAAGTGCATTTCACCACCTGGTAAGGCTTTCTTTTCGATTAATCGTAGCACAGAACAGACAAAAAAATCGAAACTCATTCATTGCAAGAATAAGTTTCGACAGTGATTTCCATTATTTCGTTTGAACCTGTTTTCCATATAACTGGTCCGTTTGAGGAGGGGCCGACCGCTTCATAAACAGTGCCAAAAAGAATGCGGCGGCTGCCAAAAGAGCTGAAATAAAGAATGCAAAATTAATTCCGCTCAACGCAGCCTGCTGCTCCAATGCATTTACCAATTCCTGGTTGTTTAGAGATTCACCGGCGGCTGCAACAGATTTGGCCAGCTCTTCCCCCTTCGTTTCCATTCGGTTATTCATTACTGTCACCAAAACTGCCGTACCAATCGCTCCAGCTATTTGCTGAAGTGTATTGTTCATCGCCGTTCCATGAGGATTGGCTGACATAGGCAGCTGATTTAAGCCATTGGTCATCACCGGCATCATGACAAGCGACATTCCCAGCATCCGGACCGTGTACAGTACCATCAGGTAATAATAGCCGGTTTCCATTGTCAATTGACTGAAGAGGAAAGTTGTTACAGTCATTGTCGCCAGGCCGATGGCAGCCAAGATCCGTCCCCCGTATTTATCAAACAGCCTTCCGGTGACCGGTGACATCGCTGACATTAAGATAGCACCGGGAAGCATTAAAATTCCCGCATGAAAAGGGGATATTCCCCTTACAGTCTGGACATAGATAGGTGTCAGAATCATCCCGGAAAACATGGAACCCGATACAATCACCATAATGACCGATGATAAGGCAAACATCGGATATTTATAAATCCTGAATTCCAGCATTGGATCTTTCATATACAGCTGACGGAAAATGAAGATCACAATGGAAATCACCCCAATGGTGATCGTCCCATATACCTCAGGAACTGCCCATCCCTTATCTCCGGCTGTGCTAAATCCATATAAGATACTTCCAAATCCAATACTTGATAAAATCAGCGACAAAACGTCCACTTGAATATCACGAACAGGCGTAATATTTTTTAATTTAAAGAATGCGACAACAAGAACGATAATGGAAAAAGGAAGGATGATTTCAAATAGAGTCCTCCAGCTATAATGCTCCACAATCCAACCGGACAGCGTCGGACCAATCGCAGGCGCTGCCATAATAACCAGTCCGAACATTCCCATGGCAGTCCCCCTCCGTTCTACCGGAAATGCTGTCAGCATGACGTTCATGAGGAGGGGCATCATCATACCGGCACCAGATGCCTGAATCATCCTTCCTGCAATCAGTACTCCAAAGGAAGGAGCAAAAGCAGCTAGTGCTGTCCCTAACGTAAACAGCGATGTAGCAGTTAAAAACAAATTCCGGTTGGTAAACCTTTGAATAAAAAAGGCACTGGCCGGAATGAGTATCCCGTTGACAAGCATATACCCATTTGTCAGCCATTGAACAATAGCTGGTTTCACATCAAATTCTTCCATAATTGTCGGAAGAGCTACGTTCAGTAAGGTATTATTCAAAAATGCCACAAATGCGCCAAAAAAAAGTATGGCAATCATGCCATAGGGAGGTTTCTTATGTAATTCTTCTATATTCATTCTGCGATCCATCCTTATCCTTTCAAACATATGTCTCCAAACCGTTCAACTATACATTACTATCACATTTTATACTCTGTGTTCAACTTTTTCAACAAAAACATTTTACTTATGGATGAAACATTGATAAATAGGCAAAAAGTAGTTAATATTATATTATACACTCAGTTCAAAGGTGATGAGATGAAGGATCGGAAACAACGGGTTTTACTAGCAGCCCAAAAACTTTTTATTGAAAAAGGCTTTGCCGCTACATCTGTTCAGGATATTTTAAACGAATCCAACATATCGAAAGGGACCTTTTATAATTATTTTTCTTCAAAAAATGAGTGCCTTATTTCGATACTGGCTCATGCCCACGATATAGCTTCTGCCAGGAGACAGGAATTATTAATTGGTAAAGACCCTTCGGATATAGATGTGTTTGTAAAGCAAATTGCCGTTCGGATGGAAGTCAACCGGGAACAACATCTCATCCCTTTATACGAAGCAATCTTTCATTCGGAAGACCCGGAATTAAGTGAGTTTGTTAAAAAACTGCATATTTATGAACTGGCCTGGCTTTCGAAAAGACTGGTTGATATTTACGGCGAAATTGCAGCCCCCTATGCCATGGATGGCGCTATTATGACAGCTGGTATGATGAAACATTATATACATATTTGTATGAATCATTTAAATAAGGATATCAACCGGCATCAGTTGATTTACTTCGTATTAAGGAGAATCGAGGCCATTATGGCTCATATGATGGAAACAAACGATCAACTGATAGGTCAACAGTTTCCGCTCCCTGCTGATTACAATTGGAGCAATCATACATTGACCAAAGAAACATTGATTGAACGCCTCTCCAGTTTTGCAAACTCGGTAACAAACGATTCAAAAGCTGTCGAGTACATTGAATTTCTCGCAGAAGAACTAAAGTCCGAACAGCCTAGATTAGCTCTGCTCGAAACCATTTTATTAGCGTTTGGGGATGTTTTCACCGGTTCTTCAAAAGAAGCTGAGGCAAAGGAGCTGGCGTTTACTATTTATACCTACCTAAAGGAATTAAAAAGCAGCCTCAATAAATGACAGGTAAAACTTCGTTGCCGGTACAGTCGTTTCTGCCTATTCACTTTATGCTCAGCTATAAGTTTGCCGCTTTGCCGTTTGAGACATAGCCCAAAAAAGTAACCTCCGCAGCAGAAGGTTACTTTTTTTGTTTATAGCAAACAAAGATCCCAACGCTTATCATCTGATATTCCGCAAACTATATAATATCCTTCCATGATCACACCAGGCGCTATTTCAATACCTTCCTTGATTCCACTTTTTCTTTGCCGTTATTTTCAAAAAAGTACCCAAAGTTTCAGAGAGACAAACATATGAGATTCCTGGAAGCCCTTGATAACGTTTCGTCTCATTTTCCGAGGGGTATAAACAAAATAATAATTGAATGTTTTTAGGACATACTAATCACGTAAAAAAAACTGTCGTGAGGAGGCTTTACCTTGGCTGAAAACAAAGATCAACAAAATGAGCAGGACATACAGCGCGAAACACTGACTACTAGGCAGGGGCACCCCGTAACGGACAATCAGAACATCCGGACGATTGGAAATCGCGGACCTGCAACGCTTGAGAATTATCATTTCATTGAAAAGATTTCACATTTTGACCGTGAAGAAATACCTGAGCGTGTTGTACATGCCAGGGGAACCGGTGCCTTCGGATATTTTGAGACATACGGAAAAGTGGGAGATGAGCCAGTAGAAAAGTATACGCGGGCAAAAGTGTTTTCTGGAGCCGGGAAGAAAACCCCGGTCATGGTTCGTTTTTCTACAGTAGCAGGAGCGAAAGATTCACCGGAAACCGCACGGGACCCGCGCGGTTTTGCAGTAAAGATGTATACCGAAGACGGAAACTGGGATCTTGTCGGGAATAATTTAAAAATCTTTTTTGTCCGTGATGCAATGAAGTTTCCAGATATGATCCATGCGTTTAAACCTGATCCGGCTTCGAACGTGCCACATCCTCAGCGCATGTTTGATTTCGTGTCCCGTTCACCCGAGGCAACACACATGATTACATTTCTGTTCTCTCCGTGGGGAATCCCTGCTACATACCGGCATATGCAAGGATCCGGTGTCAATACGTATAAATGGGTAAATGACAAAGGTGAAGCTGTACTGGTCAAATATCACTGGGAACCAAAGCAAGGGATTCGTAATCTGACACAGGAAGAAGCAGAAAAGATTCAAGCCAAAAACGTGGGGCATGCGACACAAGATTTATATGAGGCGATTGAACGCGGAGAATACCCGGAATGGGAGCTGTTTGTCCAGATTATGGAGGATGGCTATCATCCTGAACTGGACTTTGATCCGCTTGATAATACAAAACTTTGGCCGGAAGACAAGTTTCCGTGGCTCCCTGTGGGCCGCATGGTTCTAAACCGCAATCCTGTAGATTTCCATGCTGAAATTGAGCAGGCAGCCTTTGGTACCGGGGTGCTTGTCGACGGAATGGACTTTTCTGATGACAAAATGCTGCAGGGCCGGACGTTCTCTTATTCCGATACACAACGCTATCGTGTAGGTCCTAACTACCTGCAATTGCCTGTAAACGCTCCAAAAGTTCCTGTCCGATCGAACCAGCAAAGGGGACAGATGGACTTTCGTACGAGAGAAGAAGTGGAAAAGAATCCCCATATTAACTATGAACCGTCCATGCTCGGAGGGTATAAGGAAACAGGCAAGGATGACCGTTTACCGCACCAGCCTGAATATAACGCAGCTGCTGTGAGCGCACCGATTGACCGTCCAAATAATTACGGACAAGCGGGTGAAACATACCGTGCGTTTGAAGAATGGGAGCGTGAGGAACTGATCAAAAACTTGTCCGATGCGCTTGCGGTATGCGATAAACGTATTCAAGACGCCATGATTGAGCACTTTACCCAAGCTGATGAAGACTATGGGCGCCGGGTGAAGGAAGGCATTGAAATGAAAATGAAAGAGTTAGAAAATATGGAGAAAAATGAAGTTCTAGGCCGAGAAACAGGCCAGACTAAATTTGGCCAAGGCTCCATAGACGCGAACAAAGCAGTGGAAGATGCAGTGAAGAAAAGCCGGGAAACCGACGGTTACTAGTTATACAGCTGTCCAGAGTTCTTTCTGGACAGCTTTTCCCTTTTTTACAGCGATTGTTCACTGTTTCTGTTAACCTGCTGAGTTTTGTGTTTATTCAATACATCTGCAAGGTTCTCTTTCATTTCATCAGTCGTTATCATGCAACTAACGGGAAATCCCCTTGTTTTCAATTTTAACTCATAGCCGTCGTTTACTGCTCTTGAATAACCATAATATTTATGGTTTCGGTCAATGGGAACAAACTCATAGGATTTGATGTCCTTCCACGAAATGAATCTGCTGCCGCACAGCAGGCCATCAGGAATGATTGCAAACATGTTCAATAAATCGTGAGAATAAGTCAGAGGAAGAAAAACAAGCAAATAAAATGACCAATTAAAAGGTTGAACAAACACCCCAGCGATAAACATACCAGCCACGAATATAAGCATTATAACGCTTAGTATAATGCCGGCTTTCTGCTTAGAATATGTTGGAACCTCCACTGGTTTTTCGGGATGCCTCCGAATCATTGCCAACTCTTCAGTACTCGCCGGCAGAATCACTTTCTGTTTCATTTTTATTAAAACTTGAATAAACCTATAAAAGAAATAACCTAAAACACATAAAAATATAAGATCCATCCATAACTTCACAAACCATCCTCCTAACACGCCTATATGGTTACATTGTAAGTGTATTAATAAAAAAAGATAATTGGCAGGAAATAAAAAAAGAACCGGCTACTCTCAGCCAGTTCCTATTTTCCTGAACCTTACCCCTGATTCGGGCTTTCTTTCTGCGGTTGTGATTTCTGCCCTTCATTCCCCTGTTCTTTACGCCCTTCCCCTCCAGTTGCAGGAGGCGGCTCGGGAACTGGAGCTTTGTTATTCCCCTGCCCGCCTTGGTCATTGCCGGGATTTCCGGGCGGTACTTCCTTGTCAGCAGGCGGCTTGGGATCCTTTTGCACGGGACTTTCCTTCGGCGGGTTATTAGGTTTAGGCTGGGGGTTTTCTGGTGTTTGCTGATCCCCTCTATTTCCGTCTGCAGGTTTTTTCTCCGGCGCTTTCTCAGATTTTTTCTCAGAATCTTTCACCGGTTCTTTCACTGGCTCCTGCTTTTCCTCTTCTTCTTTGTCATCCTCCTCGCCTGCCTCTTCATCCTTATCCTTTATGACTGGTTCCTTTTCTTCGGTTTTTTTCGGGTTATCGGAAATCGCCGGCTTTATCGGCTTCGTCCCTTTGACAAACAATTCAACCTGATTCCCGACTGTCACCTTTTCAACGGAGGAAGGCATTTTAAAATCAGGAGTCTCTTTACCTTTTGACATTTCAGACATAACGGCTTTAAATATCAATTTGGCATTATGAGAATCTTTCATTTGTACAAAGCTGTCCTGCGTGATCTCATCATATCCCGTCCATACAGCAGCAGTGTAGCGAGTTGTATATCCGGCAAACCAGGCATCTGTTACTCCATTTCCATGAATATGGTCGGGCAGCTCATTGGTCCCTGTCTTTCCGGCCACTGGAAGGCCAGGGATGTTGGCCATCTCACCGGTTCCTGATCTGACAACGGTTTTGAGCATATCCGTGATCATATAAGCTGTGTAATCACTCATCGCCTGAACAGGTTCAGGCTGAAGGTTTTTCTCCTTCCCGTTCGGATAAACGATTTTTCTTACGGTGTGCGGTTCATGAAACACTCCATTATTTCCAAACGCTGCATAGGCACCAGCCAATTCTAAAGGAGAAACCCCATATTCAAATCCTCCGATGGCGTAGGATGGAAAAACTTCATCCAAGTGTAGACCGAGCGCAGCAGCAAAATGTTGAGCCTCTTTTTCTCCTGCTGCCTGCATTGCTTTAATTGCAGGTATATTATACGACCATTGCAAAGCGGTTCTCATGGAGACATTGCCATGAAATTTATTATTCCAGTTTTTAAAGACCTTTCCGTTCAATTCGATGGGTTCATCTTTAATTTGCTCGTAAGTGGACCACTTCAGCTTTTCAATAACCGGTCCATATGCCATAATCGGCTTGGCTGTCGAGCCAGGCTGGCGCTTAATGTGTGTGGCATAATTAAACCCTCTTTGTACACTCTCTTCTTTCTCACGGCTGCCCCCGATGGCCCGAACTTCACCTGTCTGCGTATCCAGAAGGACAACACCCGCCCGGAATTGATCATCCGGATAGTTAATATATTCGTCTGTTTTCAAAACTTTTTCCGTCAATTTCTGCGCTTTGGGATCAAGCGTCGTATAAATTTTCAACCCTTGTGTGTACAGTGCATCTTCATCAAAACCTTTTTCCTTCAGCTCTTCTATCACCCGATCTGTAAAGCTGTTATATGTATGCTTACGTTTTTTCTCTGTAAGCATTTCCTTTACCGGTATCGATGAAGCTTCTATTCTTTCCTTTTCCGTAATCCAACCATTTTTTTGCATTAATGCCAGAACTGTATTTCTTCGCTTTTCAGCAAGATCCGGATATTCAAACGGGTTGTATCCGCTCGGCCTTTGAGGTAATCCTGCCAGTAAAGCTGCTTCACTGACCGTCAAGTCCTTTACTGATTTTCCAAAGTACACCTCTGCTGCTGTTCCGACACCATAGGCCCCTTCTCCAAAATAAACTTTGTTCAAATACATCTCCAATATTTCTTTTTTGCTGTACTTTCTCTCCAACTTAAGAGCCAGGTATGCTTCCTGCACTTTCCGCTCCATTGTTTTTTCAGGCGTTAAAAAAGAAATTTTGACAAGCTGCTGCGTAATCGTGCTGGCTCCTTCAGCCCCAAAACCTTCTGTGATATTTGCTGCAACAGCGCCTGCTACACGTTTCATATCAATTCCTTGATGTTCCCAAAACCGCGCATCCTCGACAGCAAGGAAGGCATTTTGCACCGTCTTCGGAATGTCTTCCAAAGGTACAATTTTCCGATATTCCTCTCCTGCCACATCCATTACTTTCTTATTATTCATATCATAAATGGTCGAAGACTGCGGAGAGCCAAGAAGTTCCGGGTTTAATTTGGGTGCTGATTTTACATACGACATTGCGGTAAAACCGAATATTCCTGTTAACAAAAGGCCGCAAATCATAAGAAACAAGATTGTACGAATGGCCAGCTTACTTACGATGGTTGTTCTTCTTTGACCATCTTTCTTATTTTTTTGATATTCGCTGCGACTGGGATAACTATCCCCCATGACCACATTCCCCCTAAAATGTCATCATCATGAGAGAACGCAAACCAAACAAGCCTTTTCGCTGTACAGCCAATAACCATGTACCCGGAAAAGCCTGTTTTGCTTCTCATTAAATCCCTATTTTACGTTCTTTTGTTTGAATATTATGTCGTTTCTTCACCTTGGCGTTAGGATATTTTTCAACCTTTTTCGCTCAGTTCATCTGAAAGAATCTATTAAAAAACTTTTAAAAAAATCCTTATATTTTTTTGAGCATTGTGCTATAATAGCGGAGTAAGTTTTTTGCCGTGGTGGCGGAAAGGCAGACGCGCTAGATTCAGGTTCTAGTGTCCGAGAGGGCGTGTGGGTTCGACTCCCACTCACGGCATTCCGATTGCATTTCGGCTTGGCAGAGGGCCAAGTTTGGAAGACCACAAATGTTTGAACACATGATGAAAATAACGGCAAAAAGCAACGTATAATTTTTTATGCGTTGCTTTTTTATATTGAAAATAAGCGAGTGATTCCTTCTGTCACCGCGAATTCATAGAATACTTGTTTACGGTCATGCCGGAATCAAAGATGATATAGAAAAATAGCGGCTCATTAACACACGGATCATCGTATATAAGACTAAAGTTGTTACGTAAACAAGAAACAAAAAATAAAGTGCTTGATGTAAAAATAATAAAGCAGCATTAATCCAACCGGGATTAGGATCATTAGGATGGACCCTTCGGGTGCACAGAACGCCTCGGTCTTGCTCCCAGACAACGGAAAGTCCCATCAGCCAAGCCTGCCAACAGAAGTGCCCTGATGCAGCAGAAAATCGCCTAAATAAGATCAACCCGCAGGCAGAAAATACTAAACGAAAAGCCTCGATTTCTTTTACCCCAATCCCGATAATCCTAAACATATTTTACCATGTTTTTTAAAATAAAACAGTTATTAAGTTTGTTGATGAGAGGCAAAAAAGCTGATTCCCTCATAAGGAGAATCAGCTTTTTTATCATTATGCCACATCGTATCCTTGATCTTCAATGGCTTCTTTCAAAGCATCCACTGTAACTTTTGATTCATCATACGTAACATCTACTTTTCCGGCTTCCAAGTTCACTTCCGCCGCTTTTACGCCATCCAATTTTTTCAATGCTCCCTCTACTGATGCTTTGCAATGTCCGCAAGACATGCCTTGTACATCTAAAGTTTTCCTTTCCATACTTTTTCACCTCCTTATCATCCTTCTTTTTATAATTTCACTCGTTTCAATCGAAGCGAGTTAGAAACAACACTTACTGAACTTAATGCCATAGCTGCTCCGGCAATCCACGGTGCGAGAAATCCTAAAGCTGCAACCGGAATACCGGCTGTATTGTATCCGAATGCCCAGAAAAGATTTTGACGAATATTTCGGATCGTTGCGTGGCTGATATTTATTGCTTTTGGTATGAGGAGCAATTCGCCCCCAAGAATTGTGACATCTGCCGCTTCTATGGCTACTTCGGTTCCTGTTCCAATGGCAATTCCGACATCTGCCGTCACTAATGCCGGTGCATCGTTCACCCCATCCCCCACCATAGCTACTTTCTTGCCTTTTAATTGAAGTTCCTTTACTTTATCTGCTTTTTCTTCAGGAAGGACTTGGGCAATGACCTGATCGATGCCCACTTGTTTCGCAATCGCCTGAGCGGTTCTTTCGTTATCTCCTGTTAACATGACCACATGAATTCCCAATGCTTTCAGCTGTTTAATCGCCTCGGGAGCCGTTTCTTTAATCGAATCTGCCACCGCGACGATTCCGCGATACTGGCCGTCAATGGCAATCAGCATGGCTGTTTTTCCGTTTGTTTCATATTCAACCATCACTTGTTCAGCATCTCCAACATCAATTTGATGGTCTTTCATTAACTTGCGGTTTCCTGCAAGAATCCATCTTTCAGAAATCTTCGCCTCGATCCCATGCCCGGGTACGGCATGGAAGTCTTCAACATCCAAAAAGTCCAACCCTTTTTCTGTTGCGTATGCCACAATGGCTTCTGCCAGCGGATGTTCAGACCCTTTTTCTGCGCTGGCCAATAGCTGTAGGGTTTCTTCATCACCCGAAAAATTCATTACTTCCGGTTTTCCTTTTGTGATGGTTCCTGTTTTATCCAAAATTACAGTATTTACTTCATGAGTACGCTCTAAGTGTTCACCGCCTTTAAATAAAATTCCGCTTTCGGCCGCTTTTCCTGTGCCAACCATGATAGATGTCGGTGTGGCCAGTCCCAGCGCACATGGACAGGCAATCACCAGGACAGCAATGGCTGCAACGAGTGCAGGTTCCATTTGTCCCGGCTGGACAAAGACAATCCAGATGACAAAAGTAAGGATTGCAATACCGATGACAATCGGAACAAAATAGCCTGATATGACGTCAGCCAGCCTTTGGATAGGCGCTTTAGATCCTTGTGCTTCTTCGACTACTTTTATAATGGAAGAAAGAGCGGTATCCTTTCCTACTTTTGTCGCTTCCATTTCAATAGAGCCATTTTTATTGATCGTAGATCCGATGACTTTCTGTCCGCTGCCTTTTTCAATCGGGATGGATTCTCCGGTTAACATAGACTCATCAACAGAGGTTCTTCCCTTTACAACAATACCGTCCACAGGTATTTTTTCACCTGGTTTTACGATTAAACGGTCTCCGGCAACAACTTCTTCCACAGGGACCATCATTTCTTCACCGTTACGGATAACACGGGCTTCTTTCGCTTGTAGACTGAGCAATTCAGATAATGCATTGGTTGTTTGACTTTTAGCCCTGGCTTCCAAATATTTCCCAAACAAAATCAATGTAATCAAGACTGCGCTCGTTTCAAAATATAAATGTGGCATATAGTCCGGATTACCAAGCGTTCGGAAAGCTTCATACAAGCTGTAAAAGTACGCCGCACTGGTTCCCATAGCGACTAACACATCCATATTGGCTCCGCCATTCCGTAAATTCTTATAGGCCCCAACGTAAAACTGCCATCCGATGATAAATTGAACAGGAGTTGCCAAAACAAACTGGAACCACGGATTAATGAAAACACCGGGTAAACTTAGGCCAAATAAATGATCCAGCATGGTAACCAATAGGGGAAATGATAATAAGACTGAAATGATCAGCTTTTTCTTTAGGCGGCCCAGCTCTTTTTCTTTATAAGTTTGTTTTTCTTCAGCTTCTGCTTTTGGCTTTGCGTCATAGCCAATACTTTGAATTTTTCCAATTAAAGCTTTTTCATCCGTTATTGCCGGATTGTATTCTACCAACGCACTTTCCGTCGTCAAGTTAACAGTTGCGAGTTTCACTCCATCTTGCTTGTTCAACACCTTTTCAATCCGGTTGGAGCAGGCTGCACAAGTCATACTAAATACATCAAGCTCGGCCTTTTCAGTCAGAACACCATACCCGATATTCTCTATTTTTTGCGTAATGGCATCCAGGGAGGTTTTGTTAGGATCGTAACGTACCGTTGCTTTTTCTGTCGTTAAGTTAACCTGTGCCTCCACCCCATCCATTTTATTTAACACTTTTTCAACACGATTGGAGCAGGCAGCACATGTCATTCCTGTTACCCCGATGGTTGTATGGATTGTATCGCTCATTGCAGCCTTCCCCCTTACTTTGAAATTTGTTTAAGTACTCTCATTAATTCTTCGATCGTTTCAGTACCTTCGCCCGATTTGACTGCGTCACTTACACAGTGTTTCATATGCCTTTCAGTTACGGTATAACCGACCTGCTTTAAAGCCGATTGAATCGCACTGAGCTGAACTAAAATATCCATACAGTACCGGTCCTCTTCTACCATTTTTTGTATTCCACGGACTTGGCCTTCTATTCGTTTTAAACGATTTATAATCGCCTGCTTTTCGTCTTTCGTTCGAGGTGTACTTGGGTGATCATGTAAAAATTTATCCAAATGTACCACTTCCTTATTTTTTGTACTTTTAATTTACCATACCCCCCTATAGTATACAAATAAAAAGCTTAACCACATAAAAAGAGAGTTCAGTTATAAAAAATACCCCCGGCTTGTATATAGTGATCCGACAAAACGCTGACAGCATTGTACTAACTAAAACAGCACCCCTGTATGAACTCTTTGTTGTCTGTTATCGGGTTGCCGCCCTTTGGTCTCAAGTTTGTGATAACCTTCTGATTTTTTCCCAACCTGCGAGGAAAAAACAGAGAGTTTGCCAGTCCCATTAATCGGGAAGAAGGGAAACGAACCTGGACAGCTGATTTATTTTCTGCAAGATGATTAGAAAGAAAAGGGTGATACGATGGATCAAAGCAACAAGGGTGATAAACCGATGGACAAAAAAGATGAGCAATTGGAAGCGTACAGAAGACAAAATACAGGCCCCGGCAAAAAAATGACAGATGAGAATGGTACAAAGGTACCGGATGATGAGTGGTCGCTTCGTGCAGGAAAACGCGGTCCGTTATTGTTTCAGGATTATCATTTCTATAAAAAGCAGTCACACTTCAACCGGGAACGAATTCCCGAAAAAGTGGTACATGCCCGCGGATTTGGCGTATATGGCGAATTTGAACTTACGGAATCGATGAAAGACTACACGGTCGCCCATTTCCTACAGGAGCCTGGAAGGAAGACACCGGTGTTCGTCCGCTTTTCAAACTTCATCGGAAATCGGGGTTCCAAAGATACTGCGGTTGACATACGGGGTTTTGCAGTAAAGTTTTATACGGAAGAAGGAAACTATGATTCATTGTCGCTGCAATTTCCTGTCTTTATCCTTGCAGATGCCATGAAATTCATGGATGTAACGCATGCGGCAAAACCCGATCCAAAGACGGATGTACCGCAGGCAACTGTGGCACACGACAACTTTTGGGATTACGTTGTAAGTAATCAGGAGTCCGCTCATATGGTCATGTGGCTCATGTCAATGAGAGGCCGTCCCAGAAGCTGGCGTATGATGGAAGGGTATCCAATCAATACATTTCGGCTGATTAATAAGGACGGGAAGTCAACCTTTGTCAGGTTTGTTTGGAAACCCAAACTCGGAGTCCATTCCCTTTTGCTTGATGAAGCAAATATCATTGGCGGATTCGACCCCGATTTTCACCGACGTGATATGATACAGGCTATCCAAAATGGTGCCTATCCAGAATATGAACTTGGTGTACAGCTGATTCCAGTTGAAGACGAAATGAAATATGATTTTGATATTCTGGACGATACTAAACTTTGGCCACAGGAAGAGATTCCGGTCAAAATCATAGGTAAATTGACGTTGAACCGTTTAATGGATAACTTTTTTGCGGAAAATGAGCAATCGGCATTTAATCCGGCCAATCTTGTTCCGGGGATTGAATTTACAAATGACCCTGTCCTTCAAGGCCGTTCATTCGCTTATCGGGATACAGAATTGTACCGTCAGCACTCTGCAAATATAGAGGACATTCCCGTTAACCGGCCGATAACGGAGAGGAATTACAATTATCGCGACAGTTACCAGCGGCATAGGATTGATACCGACCAGGTTCATTACCATAACAACCATACAGCAGAAAACACGCCCATGGAGACGCCTCCTCAGGAAAACGGATACACTCATTATCCGGAAAAATTAGAAGGGCAAGTAACTCGTGAGCGGCCAAGCGACTCTTTCTTTGATTACTTCTCGCAAGCGCGAATATTCTGGAATAGTCTTTCTCCCGCTGAAAAGTTAGACTTAATTGAGTCATTCAGTTTCCATTTGGGAAGTGTCAAAAGCAAAGAAATCCGCCAGAAAAATGTAGAAATGTGGGCGAATGTAGATCAGGAAATGGCTGCAGCCATTTCGGAAAACATCGGTGTTCTACCGCCTCAGAGCAGCCATGTCCAAGAAGAGCGGAGCTATCCCTCACTCAGTCAGCTGAATTCACCGCACAGTGCTGCCACCCAGCGTGTCGCTGTTTTAATCGGAAACGGCTTTAATGAGGATGTGGTGCAGGTTTTGAATACCTTAGTGAAAAATGACAGCTTCGTCGATATCATATCCGAAAAACTCGGTCAGGTTGAGAGCAGCAACGGAACGAAACTTGACGTCACTAAAAGTTTCGTGACCGTCAACCCGGCCCTGTATGATTCCATCTATGTCGTCGGCGGCAAGTCGATAAACCAAGCCAAGTTCGACCATCACATTTCGGACTTTGTACACATGCAATATATGCACCTCAAGCCCATCGGCATTGCTGAAGGGGCAGAAAAATATATGGTAAAACCAATGGACGGCAATCTGGACGGCGTCATCTTTGCTGCAGATGGTGACTTCGAATCTCAATATCTTGAGGCACTTGCCAAAAGGCGGTTCTGGAACAGAACTGAAATAAAGACGATGTAGGGCCAATTTAAATTGTATAGAAACAAGGAGCTAAACAGTCAGCTCCTTGTTTCTTTATTATATAATATAAGCTGGCATAAAAAGCCCTTGTCTGAAACTTCGTAACGGCTGGAATGCCTGTGATACACTCCAATACTTTTTTCACTCATAAGTGAAAATAAAGTAACAGGATATCAGGAAATGAAACACACTGAAGTGAAGCTTTAATTGACACCGACTTGCTCCGCTAAAGGCCGGTGCTCATCATCTAGCAGCCTATTCTTTCCCGCCTCATTGCCAAAAAAGATGATAAAGCAAGACAATACAAGCAAACCGGCCAGAGGGATGGTCCATGCATTTGTGACATCATATAAAGCACCAAATAAGACAGGTCCAAAAGCGGCCAGTAAATAGCCGACTGACTGCGCCATACCGGAAATTTCTGCGGCTTGTTGGCCGCTGGAAGCACGCAAGCTGAAAAACATCATGGAGAGGCTGAATGCAGAACCGGACGCTATGCCGATGAAGATGACAGATATGGGTATGAGAAAATGATGTCCCAAAAACAAGCCTCCGCTTCCTAAGAAAAACAGTACACCCGTGCTAACACTTAGAGCTCTTTGACTTCCCATTTTCTCCGCCATCACAGGTATTAGAAAAGTGAAAGGAACGACAGTAAACTGCATGAGGGATAGCATCCAGCCTGCCGAGCTGGAACTGTATCCGTAACTTTGTAAAATCACCGGCACCCAGGTTGATGCGGTATAAAACATGAGTGATTGTGCCCCCATATACAGTGTGATATGCCAGGCCAAAGGAGACTTCAATAAACTATTACTTTTCTTAAAAGCCACTTGTTTAGCCCTAGTGTTTTGTGACCGTCTGCGAATTTGGGGTATCCAGATAACCATTGCCAGGATTGAAAGAATAGTCCAAAAAGCCAAAGCCCCTTTCCATCCTATGCCAAAAACAAAAGAGACCGGAACACTGATCCCTGAAGCCAAGGCAGCAAAAAAATTCATGATCACCGCATACATTCCAGTAACAAGGCCAATCCTGTACGGAAAATTCTTTTTAATCATCCCAGGAATTAAAACATTTCCGATAGCGATAGCCAGACCAATGAAAACTGTTCCGGCAAACAAAGCAGCCGTGCCAAAGTATGAACGGACGACCATTCCCATGGTTAACAAAAAGAGAGACCAAAAGACTGTCCATTCCATTCCAATCCGGCTGGCGATTTTTGGTGCGAGCGGCGATAAAAAAGCAAAGGCCAGAAGTGGCAATGTAGTGATCAATCCGGCCAGTGTGTTACTGATTCCAACATCATCACGTATGAACGGAAGAAGGGACCCCACTGATGTCAGTGGTGCTCTCAGGTTGGCACCGATTAAAATAATCCCTATGAATAGTCCCCATGTCCCAACCTGCTTCGATTGGTAATCCAGTGTTGTATTTTTCACCAATGTTATCCCTCCGATAAGTCTTCCAATCTCTTTTTAAAGGAATCAATATAACTTTCCACACTAGCCGCTGCTCCGGCCATATCCTTCTTTCGGATCGCTTCGAACAGATCATGATGAACAAACTTTATATCCGACAGCTCCGTACTCGTAATAAAATCATCAATGGAATGGTATATGAGTTCATTTAAATGCTCATATAAGTCGCTAAGTACCTTGTTTCCAGCTGCTTTTACGATTCGTTTGTGAAATTGGAGGTCCGCCTCCGCAAATCTTTTATTGTCGTTACTTTTTGCTGCATCCAAACACTTCTCTATACATGCCTGGATATCCGCCAAATCTTCTTGAGTCCTTCTCATGGCAGCAAGTCTCGCTGCCTCTCTTTCCAGACCCGCGCGTACTTCAAGCGTTTCAATGATATTTGATTTTTTAAAATACTTTTGTAAAGCTGTAGCAAATGAATTATTGGAGCGTACTACTGTACCGCTCCCCTGCCTTGTCTCTAAAAGGCCGGCATAAACTAGGGCCCGTATGGCCTCTCTTACTGTATTTCGGCTGACGGCAAACGTTTCCATTAATTCCAATTCAGGCGGCAGCTTCTCTCCGACCTTCCAATACCCGGCGCTAATCTGCTCTTCTATTTGTAAGGCAACCTGCTCAACCAAAGAAATCCGGTTCGTTTTCTTTAACATAATGATTCCTCTCCAAATTTGTAGGATGATTGGTATATTGGATAACTTAACAAATCATCAGTATTTTGTAAATAAAATGTTTCATTATTTAAGTAATAAATAATAAAGTGCCCTAATCCTTTCATGCTTGACAGCGTGGGAAAGCCCGTCAGATCAAACCAGTTGAATGACAGTCTGGTTTCATCCCAAGCAAAAACCCCGGCCTGCTGTTTTCGCAAAGCCGGGGTGGGAATGTCCGCACTTCCACAAGTTTGTTAGTTACTTTATTTACCCGTTGCGGCAAAACGCTCAATTCGTTCGCGGATTTCATCACGGACCTTCTGAAATATGTTCCACACTTCCTCTTCTGTTCCAGCTGCTTTTGCCGGATCTTCAAAACCCCAATGTTCACGCCTTACATGCGGCGGTGTAACCGGGCAGCGGTCTTTGGCATCGCCGCATAAAGTAACAACCATTGTAGCTTGATTCAAATACTCCGTATCAATTAGCTCTGATTGTTGCTCCGTAATATCGATTCCAACTTCCTGCATGGCTTTTACAGCATTCGGATTCAATCCGTGGGCTTCAATTCCGGCACTTCTGACTTCCCATTCATCTCCAAGAATTTTTTTTGCCCAGCCTTCAGCCATTTGACTGCGGCACGAATTACCCGTGCATAAAAAATAAAGGGTTTTCTTAGCCATCGAATCGCTCCTTTTATAAGATCAGCAGTGTAACATACAGTCCCAGTAAAGTAATAAACAGAATGGGGATGGTTAATACAATCCCAGTTTTAAAATAAGTGCCCCAAGAAATGTTTACTCCCTTTTGAGATAACACATGGAGCCATACTAAAGTGGCCAATGAACCAATGGGAGTAATTTTTGGCCCCAGATCTGACCCGACAACATTTGCATAAATCAGTGCTTCCCGGAGCACACCGGAAGTGTCTGTTTCAGCAATGGCCAAAGCATCAATCATCACAGTAGGCATGTTATTCATCATGGATGACAGAAAAGCAGCAATGAATCCCATAACAACCGTCGTGACAAATAAACCTTGCTGTGACACTGCTTGGATCACACTTGCCAGTGCAGATGTAAGCCCTGCATTCCCCAGTCCGTAGACCACCACATACATCCCGATGGAGAATACAACAATATTCCAGGGGGCTCCTTTGATGACACTTTTTGTATTTACAGCCGAACTGCGTCTGGCCATAATGATAAAAAACAACGCAATCAGTCCTGCAATGACAGATACAGGCAAGTTCATCTGTTCACTGGTAAAATATCCGATGACCAACAATGCAAGGACATACCAGGATAGAAGAAACATTCTCTCATCTCGGATGGCTTCTTTCGGCTCCTGTAATTTGGTGAAGTCATATTGTTCAGGAATACTCTTTCTAAAATAAATGAATAAAACCGAAATAGTTGCCATTAGAGAAAACAAGTTTGGAATCATCATTCTTGAGGCATATTCCAGGAATCCGATTCCAAAGAAATCTGCTGATACGATATTGACAAGGTTGCTGACAATAAATGGAAGGGAAGTAGTATCGGCAATAAATCCGCTTGCCATAATAAAAGGGAAAATCATTTGTTCCTTAAAATTCAAGTTTCGAACCATGGCGAGAACAATCGGCGTAAGAATGAGAGCTGCGCCATCATTCGCAAATAAAGCAGCGACCACAGCACCTAAAACGCTGATATAGACAAACATTTTGACACCGTTCCCTTTTGCGGCCCGTGCCATATGTAAGGCTGCCCACTCAAACATCCCAATTTCATCTAATATTAAAGATATCAGGATAATGGCAACAAATGACAATGTGGCATTCCATGTAATGTCAATAACTTTTATGACATCCCCAAACCCCACTACCCCCGCCAATAATGCAATGATGGCCCCGCCTGACGCAGACCAGCCAATGTTTAATCCCATTGGCTGCCAAATGACAAGCACCAGAGTAGCCACAAATATAATGATTGCAAGTACGACTGTCGTTGACAAAGAACCTCCCCCTAATTAACTACAAGAAATACGTGTGCCGCGCTCTTCAAGCTTTTTTAATTTTTCTTCCTGCTCAGGCAGCTGATCAAGAATCTGTTTGATAATAGGATAATATTCGTTATTTTTATTGATCGTGTGAAAGATCCATTGTCCCTTCCTCTCTTCTGTCAGCAGCCCTAAATCTTTCAGTTTTCTCACATGCTGGCTGATGGCCGGCTGGGTCATCTGAAATATCTCTACAAATTCACAAACACAAAAAGCTTGATGGTCCATTAGCTTCATCATGGTCAGCCTCGTTTGATCACCGAGCAACTTTAACATGCCAGCAGCTTTTTCTATGTCAAGAGAGGTTTGCAATACGGTATTTTCCTCCTTTATTTGAAGATCCACATAAGTATATAGTTATGTGCTTATATATTCAACATCCGTTTCAATTCAATACGGGGATGCCGTCATATGTCTTAAAATTTTTTTTATGAAAGGTATGATTTGACTCGCAACTACATAGTAATGTTATAATAATCAAACAAACTATCATGTTAAGGGGAGTAGCTATACAGCAAAGTCGTCAATACAGGAATATTTCCTCGGCTTTGCTGGCAGTGCTGGATGCTGTTTGCGAGACCTTACCAATTTTTGGTGAGGATTTCCTGTTCGAAGACGTCATACCAAAAATTGGATGACGTCTTTTTTAATGAAAAGAGGTGCTCCAGTGAAATATCAACATTTAGCAGAAAGCGTAAAGTTCCAATATAAGGAACATAAACCCATTATAGTTTCTCATGCACCAACCCTACAGCTGATCGGAATGGGAAGAAGTGCCGCTGTGTTTAAGATAGAACATACCGAGAAAGTACTAAAAGTTTTCTTCCCGGAGTTTGCGCATATCGCACAAGAGGAAGCATCAGTGTACGATCTTGTTCATCACCTTGATTACTACCCTGATATGTACGAATCCGGCCCGAATTATATTGTCATCGACTTCATTCATGGCTATACATTTTTTGATTGCCTGACCCATGGAATTCCTTTATCGGAAAAAGACATCATGGAAGTGGATGATGCATTATCCCTTGCCAGAGAACAAGGGCTGAACCCTTCAGACATCCATTTGAGAAACATCATATTAACTCCTGATCATCAAATAAAAGTAATAGACGTGGCACGGTTTCGCCAGTCGAAGAAATGCCATCAGTGGGAAGATTTAAAAAAGGGGTTTTACTATTTTTATGCCAAGCCGTTTTTTCCGAAAAAAATTCCCGCAAAGCTGCTCAATTCCATAGCATATTTTTATAAAAAATTATATCGGAAAGAACCCTTGGAAACTTCGTGGAGGGTATATGCCCGAACTGGGGGTATTCCGGATCACGGGCTTCATAAAGACAGTTAGCAGGGACTCACACAAGGTGGGCTCTTCTCCCATGCTATCCGGTTCTGAAAGTAAGAAGAAAATTGCATAGAGGGATTTGACGTGTTTCGGATATGTTTTCACCATTAATAAAAAGTCCCAAAAAGGGGACTTTTTATTTTTGGCCGCAGCAGTTTAGACCTTCCATTATCCAGGTTAAAAGCTTTCTATAATAACATACTCAAAAATTTTTCAAAATTGACGCCTTCTATTTCCGGAATTTGCTCCAAGCTGGTATCCTGTATAGCTGCTTCCAGGAATTTTTCTGCTAGTCGGATTGATTTTCCAAAATCCTCCCCGCGCATCATGCTTCCCATGATCACAGATGCAAATAGATCACCGGTACCAGAATAATTCTCACCATTATAGGGCGTCGCGTGATAAAATACTTTTTCCCCATTCACATACATATTTCCAATATATTGCTTGCTTGGATTAGGTGCAGGCGGATTGATACCAGTGATAATCACATGGGCATTCGTAACCTGCTGTAAAATACTTCCGGCTTCTTCTATGGCTTTTAGAAAGTCTTGTTCATTTGAATAACGATGCAGTTTCTCGTAAGACAGCCCCGTTAATAGGCAAACCTCCGTAATATTGGGAGTAACTACGTCGGCACATTTCACGAGTTCTTTCATGCGTTCCAGCAATGGATCTGTAGTAAGTTTGTAGGCTTCGCCTCGATCTCCCATGACGGGATCAACAAGCAGCACCGTTTCCTTTTTGTAAAATGTATCCAAAAATTGGAAAATGTGATTAATTTGTTCTTCCCCGGTTACGAAGCCGGTATGTATTCCGTCAAAAGTGACATTCAGTTTGCTCCATTCCTCTTGGAAATATGGCATGTTTGATGTCAAATCTTCATAAAAAAAACTTGGAAAATCCGTTTGCGCAGACAATACGGCTGTTGGCAAAGGACAAGCCTGCACTCCCATGACGGAAAGAACCGGTATAGCAGCTGTCAATGAACATTTACCAAATGACGACAAATCCTGTATTACAGCGACTTTTTTCATATATGCCTCCAACAATGTATCTATGATTGATGCTAATCTTATTACATCAAAAAAAAAGAGATAAATCTATAGCCAAAGTGACAGTAGTCCGTACAAAGAAGAACGAATTCCGCCTGGGGAATTCGTTCTTTATAAAAAGGAATCGCATAGTTTTTTAAGCCGCTACTCCGTTTCCCCGACAACTGTAAATCGTTCATTCACATGTTGCGGATTTTCAATTTCATCCACAACGGCAATGGCAAAGTCTGCATAGCTGATATAACTTTCACCTTTTGAATTAACAAGAAGATGGTCTTTTCCATTCTCATAAGATCCCGTTCTTTCCTTCTGGATCAAATATTGCAGAGGGGCTGACAAATGTCCATGTGATATTTGAGGTTGCTTGTAACTCTTCCAAGTTTCGACCCTGACCTTTGGCAGTGGGGAGAAATACATCCGGGAAATCCGGTGTATCCATTACCTGAACAGTTTTATTTTCATCTGCATAGAGACTTCCGGCTCCACCTACAATGATGGCTCTTGTGTTTGTTCCTTTTAACGCCTCAATTAAAGCATGTCCGGCATCCACATGCGCCTGCTCTTCACCAAGGGGAGCACCGAATGCATTAACAACTGCGTCAAACATTTTTACATCATCTGATGTAAGGTCAAAAATACTTTTCTCAAGGACATGAACGCCTGAATCCTTCATTTTCAAAGTATCCCTTACAATCGCTGTTACTTCATGTCCCCGACTGACTGCCTCTTTTAAAATAAGACTTCCGGCTTTACCGCTCGCACCAATGATTCCAATTTTCATTTATTTGTCTTCCAATTGAATGTATTTTTAAAAAAGAATATCAGACCCTGCATGGAGTCTGATATTCTTATAAGGATCGATGTTTAGCGGATCGTTTTTAATGCCCCGCTCCAGGCGAGCACTTCATCAAGCATCGTATTTACATTATTCAAATGCAGATCTTGCGGCTTAAACTCCGATCCATCCACAAAATCAGTGAATAAGCTCAACGTTGGATGTGTGCGAACATCTGCAACTTTCTGTTCTGCAAGAATTCCGCGTAAATGTTCAGCGGCACGAGCTCCGCCGGTAGAACCATAGCTTACGATGCCGGCAGCTTTGTCATACCAAGCTTCACGGGCAAAATCGATCGCGTTTTTTAACGCCCCTGTTATACTGTGATTATATTCTTGAACAATGAAGACAAATCCATCAAGGTTTGCCAGTTTCTCATTCCAAGCAGCAATACCTGGCTCCGTTCCATCCGTTGTTCCTAAAAATGGAAGCTGAAAATCAGCAATATCTACAATCTCATAATTTGCATCTCCACGTTTGTCGGCAATTCCTTTTACCCATTCTCCTACTTGAGGACTTACACGTCCTTCACGAGTGCTCCCCAAAATAATGCCAATGTTTAATTTTTCTGTAGTCATTGTTTCTTCCTCCTTCGTTTGCTTACCAAATAATCTATCTAAAAAACCCATGATTACACCCCTATAAAAAAATTATTCACTCGTTTCTCTTCGAACAATTGGAGCTATTTCGGATGCAAGCAATTCTATTCCTTTTGCTACATTCTTAAACGGCTGGCCTCCAATATCTAACTGTGCCAGGAACCGTTGATGCCCAAAGAGTTCGTATTGCTGAAGGATCTTTTCCACAATCTGCTGCGGACTCCCTACAAACAATGCAGTTTCCGGACCGGCCAATTGTTCGAAGTCACTTCTTGACATACGTGTTCCCATTCCACGCTGGAGATTTACATATTCCCAGTAATTAGAGTAATAAGGATAAAACTCGTCTTTTGCCTCCTGGGTCGTTTTCGCTGCATAAATATGGCCGGTCACACCAATCTTTAATGCTTCCGTTTTGTGTCCTGTTTCCAGTCCCGTTTGACGATAGAGGTCGGCCAGCGGCTTAAAACGTCTTGGATCGCCGCCCAAGATTGCTAAAGCCATCCCCGTCCCAAACCTTCCGGCACGAACAGCACTTTCAGGTGAACCTCCAACTCCGATCCAAACAGGCAATTTTTCTTGTATCGGTCTGGGGGCAATTTCAGCATTTCTTAAAGGAGAACGGAACTTACCGGACCATGTGACCGTCTCATTGTCGTTCAGCTGTAACAGGAGGTCCATATGTTCTTCAAACAATTCATCATAATCGTTTGTGCTATAGCCAAAAAGAGGAAAAGATTCTATAAATGCTCCCCTGCCGGCCAGTATTTCTGCTCGGCCATTCGAAAGGACATCCAAGGTAGCAAAATCTTCAAATAGACGAACAGGATCAAGCGTACTTAAAAAACTTGTTGCACTCGTTAATTTAATTTGTTTTGTTGCTTGTGCAATAGCAGCCAATATCACCGCAGGTGAAGCAGAAGCGTAATCCAGACGGTGATGCTCTCCTACTCCAAATACATCCAGTCCTGCCTCATCCGCAAGTTTTGCCGCTTGAATGATATCCTGTATTCTATCCTTGGCCGTTATCGTCTCTCCTGTAAGGGGATCCGTCCCTATATCCGCAAGGGTGTAAATACCAATTTCCATAGCCGACAATTGGATGCCTCCTGTCTTTATACAGCTAACTCGATGCGATGTCCCGAAGGATCAAAGGTGATGACATGATGATTTTCTGTTAATACCTCTGCACCGATCTGCTTCAAATTTATTACTGCTTGATTACGAGCCTCTTCATGATTAAAAACGAGCGTAAACGATTCGAGGCCTGTACTATTTTTAGCCGGAGCCTTTGCCCCTATACCACTCCACGTGTTTACCCCTATATGATAGTGATATTTTCCATAGGAAAGAAATAATGCCTGTTCTCCATATCGATTGACCACATCCATGCCCAGTCCCTTTACGTAAAATGCTTCTGTCTGAATAAGTTCTGATACATGTAAATGAATGTGACCCATGACCGTTTCAGCCGGCATTCCTTGCCAAGGCTTATCCGGAGCATGTTTGAGCAAATTGTCAAAATCAAGCGGGTCCACTGCCATGGCCACTTCTTCCCCGCCCCAACTCCATTCAGAAGGGGCTCTGTCGATATAAATTTCAATTTCATTCTCATCAGGATCATATAATTACAAGGCTTCACTGACAAGGTGATCCGATGACCCAAAGCCAAAGCCAATGCCTTTGTCTTCTAAATGCAGTACAAAGCTCGCCAGATCTGACTTTTTTGCCAGCCGCAGTGCAAAATGATACAACCCTGTTGTTCTTCCTTGTTTTGGTACGACATTTGCAGGCTTTTCCAATGATAAAATACTAGTCTTTCCATCAATTGTAAGTTGGACTGACGAGGATGTTTGCTCTAAAATATTGAACCCCATGATTTTTTGATAAAATTGTAAAGAACGCTCCATGTTTTGCACTTTAATTTTTACATGTCCGACAAAGGTTGTCGGTTTCTTGTGGAATTCCATCCTAAACCTCCTAGTTGTTACCGGAGTTAAATAATTTTCGATCCAAAGATAAGAACGATTTGTCAGCTAATATGAAATAAATCGACATGGCCAGTAATGCGAGGTCCAATTCGTATCCCGCCATTTGACCATTGCCGAGGAATCCAGCCGGAAGTTTTGCTGTGAGAATAGCCCCTGCCAAAATCACTGCAAACAATATAGCAATGACTCTTGTTCCTAAGCCTAAAATCAGGGCAATACCTCCAACCAGCTCTATAGCAGCCACTGCATAGGCAAGGAATCCAGGTATACCGATACTGTCAAAAAACCCTACTGTATTTGAAATTCCGTCTTGGAATTTTGCTAAGCCATGAATGAAGAATGTAAGGCCTAAGATGATTCTTAAAACAATTTTCCCAATTTCCTGTGTATTCACTTTTACTCTCCTTTCTTTAGTTACTTACTTTGCGTAACCTAGTTTATTATTAATACTTATTGTTGTCAAGTAAGTAATTTTGCCAATTATATTATACTCATTCATGAGGTGCTTCAAGATAGGGTTTTATAATATTTTGAGGAAAGGGAAAGCTAACACTCTTAGTTGACACACTCATTGAATCACTATCAAACTGCCTACTTATTGGAAAATAAATGCAAAACCATTACATTAAAAAAGCTGAATCAGTTGATCCAGCCTAAATGTTTTTTATTGAATTTTTATATCCTCTTTTTTTGTCACAAGCGAAATATATGTAAGATCATTTCAACACCGTTTTATTCAATCACTACATTCTCTTTATCTGTGTCAGGTTGATTAAATGATAAGGTACCTGGCTCTGCTAGAGATGGATGATTTTTACCAAATACAAATTACAAAAAAAAGGCCTCCCGAAGTGTTTGCCCCGGAAAAGCCACACTTGCGCTAGTTTCCTCCCTGCTTTCTTTCGAAAGCAGCGATGGATCAAGCAGGGCATAAGAATAACAACCATATATCAATTGAATCTCTCTTCCAGTCAACTGAAAGATTTAGTACTTGTGTATGATATGTTCGGTTGTATGACTCAATATCAACATTTTCTTTACAACCTCAATTATATTCTTACTTGATAAACCATCTAAATGAATTTTTAAAAGCAAATACAGCCTTTACACTTTAAAAGACATTTTTCTTTGTTTAGTTCTTTATCCTTACTAGCAATCATTGCCCAACACAAAGTGGTCAAGCAATGCGCGCACTTCATCTGTTGACTCTGTACTCATTAATTGATGCCTTAATTCACTCGCCCCTCGAAACCCTCGAACATAGATCTTAAAAAAACGCTGAAGAGGTTTGAATGGACGAGGCTCTAATTCTTTTGAATATTGATCATGGAGATCAAGGTGCACCCTTAAAAGATCCAGCAATTCCCGACTGCTATGCTTTTTTGGCTCTTTTTCAAAGGCAAACGGGTTTTTAAAAATGCCACGCCCAATCATAATTCCATCAACCCCGTACTGATGAGCAAGTTCCAAGCCCGTTTGTCGGTCCGGAATATCCCCATTTATGGTTAAAAGAGTATGGGGTGCTATCGTGTCTCGAAGTTCCTTAATTTCCGGAATCAGTTCCCAATGCGCATCGACTTTACTCATTTCTTTTCGGGTACGGAGATGAATAGAAAGATTTACGATGTCTTGCTTCAATAAATGTGTCAGCCAGCCGCGCCATTCATTTATGTCCGTGTAACCCAGTCTGGTCTTTACACTTACAGGCAATCCTCCTGCTTTTGCCGCCTGTATGACATCTGCTGCCACTTCCGGACGGAGAATCAGACCGGCTCCCTTCCCATTCGATGCCACATTAGGTACAGGACAGCCCATATTGATATCTATACCCCGAAATCCTTGTTCGGCCATTCCAAAACTCATTTGCCGAAAATATTCGGGCTTATCTCCCCATATATGAGCCACAATGGGTTGTTCATCTTCCGTAAAAGTCAAACGCCCACGGACACTTTGCTGCCCTTCCGGGTGACAATAACTCTCTGTGTTTGTAAACTCCGTAAAAAACACATTTGGCCTGGCTGCTTTACTCACGACATGGCGGAAAACTACATCCGTCACATCTTCCATTGGCGCGAGTACAAAAAATGGCCTGGGTAAATCATTCCAAAAATTATCTGTCATAATTTTTTTCAACCTCTCATTATGGAATTACCGGTTGGCACTTGTCCCATAAATAAAAATATAAAGTTGCCAAAACATCAAAGAAAATGAGGCGAACAGGAAAAGACCCGAAAATTAAAAATATCTTTTTCCACTAACACCAGCTCTGACTATATGGTCTGTCTGCTTCACCCACGGCATGGAGAAAACCGCATCCGTTACATCTTTTATCAGTGCCGCAACACAAAAAATGATATACTCCACCTTCTCATAATTGGACACATAACAAACCCTTGTAGCCAAAAATAAAAAGCAAGGATTTCCCTGCTTTAATTATGCCTATCGGTGCTTTAGCACTCTTAACAAACAACAGTCTGTTTAAACCATTATACATTTTAATATGTTCTTATAAAAAGAGCAAAAGATGATTGATCCGGCCGAAATTTATTATATGGTCCAACGCACAATTCATTTTAAAATAACGACCTTTAAATAAAAATAAAACCTGTGCCTGTCGGGATTCCCGGCAGGTTTTTTGTGTAGGAAGACCCGGAGTTTTCCAAAAAACATATCCAAAGGAGGACACGAATGATAAAATCAAGTAAAAAGCACTATATTTTTTAGGGGGAAAGAGATGAATTTATCAGATTTGAAGAATGAACTTGCTGTTAAAAGTAAAAATGGAATTTCATTTTTATCATCGGCTGCAGTTGTTTGGACCGTCATTACAATCATATATTTGTTGCCGTTGGAAGTAGGTCAAAAAAATATTTTGATGCTTTTTTCTTCGGGAATCATGTTTCCATTGGCAATTGGTTTATCCAAAATATACAAGGTGGATTGGAAAAGTGAAGGCCTTCCTCTAAGCGATTTGGGATTAGCCTTAAATTTAGCGCAGTTGATGTACTTTCCAATCCTATTTCTGGTTTTTGTACATTTTCCTTCTGACATGGTGGCAGTCTTCGCCATTATAACAGCTGCTCATCTATACCCATACGGATGGCTGTATCAGGCAAAACCTTATTATTTCTATGCCCCGCTGATTTCTGTCTTGGTAATGATTTTAGGGTTTACAGCAGGCGGCCGGCTATGGACGATTCCTTTGCTTATGGCGGTGTCCCTTGTGTTGTTGAATGTGGCTTTATATACTGATTTTAAGAAAAAGTCGAATCTGTCCCGAATGAGTGCTTAACTCCCAAAAGGCAGTGACCGCTGAAAGATAGATTTTAATGATGCAGCTGTTTGGCATACTTTATGTAATCCATGTATCTCTCAAACTTTTTATATTCATGATAAAACATGAGTGCTGCATTGTTTAAATATATTGTTTCATACTGCATGATCTGCCCACACAGATCCAGACATGCATTGAAGATGGTTTGCAGCGTTTTGCAGTTTAGTTTTTGAGTGAATAAAACTAATGAATAAAAGGTATTCCCAATGGCTGAATCAAACAGGAAATATTCTGTTGTATGAGCTAATTAAAAATTGTGAAACTAAAGTAAAAAATAGCCCTTGAATGTGAAGAAAATACCAAAATCTGCTATACCAGAGGAATAAAGTTTGGTTATTCACATCGAGGGCATGGAATAGGGTGCCAAGAATCACAAATTCCGTAATTCAAGCACATTCAAAGTAAATGAGCAAGGTATGTGGTCAAAATGTGGGCATACCTTTCATTAAAGCCCTTATATCAACGTTAATTGAGCAACACACTCCACGTGCACCGTCTGCGGAAACATATCCACGGGCTGCACCTGCACTGTTTTATAACCTCCGTCTTCCAGAATCCGAAGGTCTCTCGCCAAAGTAGCCGGGTTGCATGAGACATAAACCACTTTCTTAGGTTTCATTTCAATGATGGTCTGCAGCAAGCTCTCATCGCATCCCTTTCTTGGCGGATCCACGACAAGGACATCGGCCTCTACTCCTTCTTCATACCATTTCGGAATGACGGTTTCTGCCTCACCCACTGCAAATTCCACGTTATCGATACCGTTTAATTCAGCGTTTCGCTCCGCATCTTCAATGGCCTCCGGGACAATTTCAACCCCATACACTTTTTTCGCACGCTGCGCCAGAAATAATGAAATGGTGCCAATCCCGCAATAGGCATCGATGACGGTCTCTTGTCCATGTAAGTCCGCATATTCTAAGGCTTTGTCATATAACACTTTGGTCTGCTCGGGGTTCACCTGATAAAAAGAGCGGGCGGAAATGGCAAATTTGACCTCTCCGATCGTATCGTAGATGTACTCTTCTCCCCACAGCACATGAGTCTGGTCGCCAAAGATAACATTCGTTCTTTTCGGATTAATGTTTTGCACGACAGACTTCACTTCTTGAATCTCGCTCACAATTCTTTCGACCAGCTTTCTTCTGCCCGGAATATCCGGTGTCCTTGTGATCAGTACAACCATAATTTCTCCGGTCACTTTTCCAGAGCGGATCATGATGTGTCTTAACGTCCCTTTATGGTTTTTTTCGTTATAAGCTCTGATTCCAAAGTCATTACAGATGGCTTTGACCTTTTGCAGCACCTCATCATTTTCCTCCTGCTGGATCAGACAGGCTTCCATATTAACAATTTCATGGGAGCGCTGTTTGTAAAACCCACCGACAAGGCCCCCTTCTTGCTCGCCGACGGGCACCTGGGCTTTATTCCGGTAGTGCCACGGATTTTCCATGCCCAACACAGGATGGATGTTGATATTTCCCAGCTTGCCGATCCGGTCCATTACATCACGCACTTGTTTCTCTTTCGCCTTTAGCTGTCCCTCGTATGTGATGTGCTGCAGCTGACACCCTCCGCACTCTGCAAAAATAGGACAGGTCGGCTCCGTGCGAAATACACTTTCTTCATATAATTCCAGCAGCCTGCCAAATCCGTAGCCTTTGTTTAGCTTGGTCACCCTGATTTTTCCCTTTTCGCCCGGCAAAGCGTTGCCGACAAATAACGGATAACCGTCTACTTTGGCAACACCCTTCCCGTCATGGGTTAAATCTTCAAAAATTACATCAATCTCATCATTCTTTCGAATAGGCACCATTTGTTTACTCATTGTTTTCTTCCTTTTCTTGGCTGTTTTGCTTGTTTGATTGTACCATATCAATGATATAAAAATAAGGAAGGCCCGCGCCTTCCTATCCTATTAAAGCTGTTTATCCCATTCCTGCAGCAACTCACCAATTTTACGGCCATGAATGGTTTCGTCCGCGTAGATGTCCAGGTCAGTAGGTTCCATGTTGACAATCACAAGATACGCTCCATTTTGCTTGGCAATTAACGGAAACTGATTGGCCGGGGTCACACTCAATGAAGAGCCCAAAACAATAAATAAATCGGCCTTCTCACTTTCTTCCGCTGCCTGCATGACTGCATCTTCAGGCAACATTTCTCCAAACAGCACGACTGACGGCCGCAGCTTTCCGCCGCAATCACATGTGTACTGTTCACTTGCGTACGTGGAGTTATCGTATCTTTTTCCGCATGATTGACAATGGACCTTTTGCAAAGTTCCGTGCAACTCCGCCACTTTCTCACTGCCCGCTTCCTTATGGAAGCCATCCACATTTTGTGTAATAATACTTTTGATCATTCCTTTCTTTTCCCACTTTGCTAGAATCTCATGCCCAGCGTGAGGCTTACAGTCTCGCAGGCCCAGAACACGATGACGGTAAAAATCAAAAAACTTTTCCACGTCACGATTGAGCGCTTCCACACTTGCTATACGGCTCGGATCTTCTTGTTCCCATAGACCTTCTGAAGAACGAAAATCCGGCAGACCGCTTTCTGTCGACATTCCAGCACCTGTTAATATAACAATATAGTTTGATTCTTTTATCTTATTCAGCAGCATGAGTCCAGGCACTCCTTTTTGCCTCAGTATAACATCAAACCAATAGGCTTAACACACTCATGGATAGGGAGCTCGTTCTCATCAAGCCCTTCGTACATCTTGAGCTGTAAGAACTGATAAAAAGTAGAAAGGCTGCCATATAGGCTCTGATTCGTTTCCCTTAAACAGCGTTGGATATATATATCCTGAAGGCTCCTCTACCAGAATAAATGCTTTCTTATTTTACACTTCCTCCGTAGGAGTTGGCTCTGCATATCCCTCTTTATATTGCTCATCGATCATTTGGCGGATTTCCTTGACAGACCTTCCATCTTGATAATCATTGATCGACTGGGCAGCAATTTCCAGGCATACGATACATTTCGTGCCATGATCATCCCACACGACACTGCCATCCTCTTTATTTTCATGAACAAAGCAGTCATAGTTGTCTTTATGTCCTACCGATTCTCCGCAGCCGCAGTAGCAAGGCATTTTTTCCAACAGTTCAGCATTCAAGGCAGCAGCCTGGTAAATGATTTTCATATCTTCCGGCTTGTCATGAAGAAATGAAGGCCATTCCTGCAATCCGGTTGTTTCCTCCCTTATAGCCCCATGAATCACGGCCTCTTCTCCAAGTTGTTCTTCAGCATGCTTATGTTCATTACTGGAACAGGCAGCAAGTATCATTTGCACTGTGACTAAAATAACGAGAAGTTTTTTCAATCTGAACAACTTCCTTTCTCATGTTATCTACAAAATTAGTGTACTTTTAGCAACTTTGAAACTCAATACGAAATTTGACGCCTTTCCGACATGACTGTGAACCTGCATCCAGTTTCCCAATAAAACTGCGGATTCGCTCGAATTATGGTAAAATGTACTTCAAATGGGAGGTACAAATGGATGCTTGGCTTGACACTATTGATTTTTTCATTGATTCTCGTCATTGTTTTGGCGTTTTTGGGAGTAAAATATACCCACAAACATGCGCAAGCAGATCCAAAAAAGAAATTTAAAGCAGCGAAATATTTGCTGATCCTAGGGTCCATACTTGGGGGCGGCTACCTTTTATTCGCCAAAAATTTTTCTTCCAATATAGATATTGTCATTTCATGGATCCTGCTGGCTTCTGGGTGTTTCTTTGCTGCAGGGCTGGCATTTTTTACGGGATATCATCAAGAAAATTTCAATCAGAGAAAGTAGGATGGACATGAAGATCAGGCATATTCAACTGGAGGATGCCGAACAGTTTTCCAACTTGATTTTAAGCGTAGACTCCTCCAATATGATGGTATATGAACCAGGTGAAAGGAAAACCAGTACAGAACTAGAAGAACAGCAAATTGAAAAAGTTCTCCTGCAGCCCAATTCAACGATTATTGTTGCAGAAGAAGATGACCGATTAATCGGATTTTGTACAGTGTTAGGCGGAGAGTCTTCTCGTACCCAGCATGCTGCCCGAATTTCCGTTGGGGTCACAGAGGAACATCGCGAGAAAGGTGTAGCTACTCGTCTATTAAAAGAGGCCATCCACTGGGGAAAAGAAGCAGGATTAACCCGTCTAAGTGTGAGTGTGATGAAACATAATGAAAGAGCTTTCGGCCTTTATACGAAAATGGGTTTTCAGGTAGAAGGGGAAAAAATTGGATCGCTGATGATTAATGGCCAGCCTGTTGACGAGTTTTATTTATATAAACTGCTGTAGGATTTTTTCATGATTTCCCTATAAAAAGAATAACCGTCATCCACTTGGGTGACGGCCTGTTTTATACTTTATCTTGAGGACGAATACGGTCGATGGGAACGAACACTTCCAGATGACGGTATAAATTATAGAATTCCACTGGCAGCAATCCGCCGTATTCACCATCGATATTCAATTGAACTTTTTCTTTGGATTTCACTTTAATATGATTGGCTTTAGTATAGATGACGTGTGGATCATCAATATGTTCACCCCTTAAGGCCAGTGTAGCCACCCGGATGAATTCAGCCAGATTGGTCTTTTTTAATATGAGCAAAGAAAACAACCCATCATTGATGGATGCATCCGGCGCAAGCTTTTCAAACCCCCCGACTGAGTTTGTCAGACCTACAAGAAACAGCATGATTTCCCCTTCAAATAGTTTGCCGTCGTATTCAATACTTACTTCTGTTGCTCTGATCGATGGCAGCATCTCTATCCCTTTTAAGTAATAGGCCAACTGTCCCAGCACAGTTTTCATTTTGACAGGCACTTCATATGTGAGCTCAGTCAATTTTCCACCGCCGGCGATGTTGATAAAGTAACTGTCATTCATTCGCCCAATATCTACTGGAATAGTATCTCCCTTAATGATGACATCTACTGCCGCATCAATATCCCTTGGAATATGTAATGCCCTGGCAAAATCATTCGTTGTTCCTGTTGGAATAATGCCGATCTTCGGACGATACTCCTGTTCTGCCAATCCGTTGATCACTTCATTGATCGTGCCGTCTCCGCCGGAACAGATCAATACATCATATTTTCTCTCGACTGCGGTGCGGGCAGCCAGTGTCGCATCACCAGCCCCTGTGGTTGCATGGCAGGACGCTTCGTAACCGGCTTTCTCCAATTTTTGTAAAACATCAGCGATGTGCCGCCGAAATATTTCTCTGCCGGATGTCGGGTTATAAATGATTCGTGCTCTTTTCAATTTAAATCATCATCCTTCAAGCTATCAAGTCAAAATAAGTCTCCATTTAATAATCATACCTTTTTATCACTTTTTAGTCTACTTCTACTATATGGGCATGATTGACGGTCATGGTTGAGGTTCCTTTGCCGAAGGAGATGTGTCCGGACTTAAGGCCTTGTTCAGTTAGATTCTTAACATCTTTCCAGGCCCCTTCCAATTCATAGACATGACGGGCTTCAATTTCCGTATCGGTCTGATCATCCGTTTCAATGGTTACCATGCCCGGTGTATCGATGGACCAGTTGCTTTTCAATTCCCGGGGTTTAAACGTTAAATGACTTTCACTTCCTTTGATTTCTAGTTGTTTATTTGCAGGGATGAGCAAAGTCGCGTCTGCATCGTTATAATGATTGAGAAACCTTTGATGAGGGAGTTCTTTCAACTTGACGAAGAGCGTATCACCCTTCTTCTCTGAAAGTATATAATCCGAGACGTTTTCTATCAGTGGTTGATCACCAACCGTTTCTTCCTGATAGGTACCAAATAATGAGACGGTCTTTGCCTCTGTACTTTCAATCGTTAGGGGAAACGATCCCGATTCGACGACAATCCGGCTAATTCCGTTTAATGAGCGTTCTTCGTATGAAGGAAGATCCATCGTCCGGACTTCGGCCTTCACTGCTTGACCTGCCAAGTCCAACAATCCACTCGTACTCAGCATGGTCATCACCAACCCGCAAGTTCCAATGACAGTGATAAAAATAATGCTGATAAAATCATATTCAATGGTCTTTTTTTCTTTTTTGAATACTGTTAAATAAACAATTATCTCAGCACCAAGAATGATAAAAATGATCGGCCACCAAGATAGAAGAGCAACATTCGTGTCCCCCCACTTAAAAATCTGTGACAGCAAAAGAACAACGCCGAGGAGCAAAAGGGCAGCCCCCATTGAAAAAGAACCGACTCTCCATGTCCTCATGTTTCTTCACCCTCCCTGTTTGAAGTTGTTTTCTTACCTGCCAAAAGCTTGATGCCTCCGCCAATCAAAATGACACAAATCAAAGCAGGCTGGATATACGATTGAACAATAAAATGAACATTGATTTGGTAATGGCTCTGCAAGTAAGGTTCTGCCATCGGGAGAAAAACATCTGTCCCCAGGTAGTAGATTCCCATTGCTATTAAGCCGATCCCCATCCATTTCTGATGGTTCATCAAGTAAGTGATCACAGGCTCATCCTCCACTTCTCCGCTTTCATATTGGGAAGCCTTTTGCAGTCCGTCAAAAAAACTATAGAACCAAAGGATCGGTACTACAAAAAGAAAAATCCCCAGTCGCAAAACATCAAGAATATAGATAGACAATAAGAAGCCAGCCATCAATTGGATACCGCGTCTCTGCAATCCAAGGTATAAATGACCGGCACCCGGTACGATGGACAGTAACGTGGCGATGGATTTGCTCTTTCTGTCATCGGGCCTTTTGTTTTGTAAATCTTCAAGGACTGTCCGGTCCTCTAATGTTTCCCCTTTAGATTTGCGGTCCAGCAGCTGCATGACATCAAAAAAACCGTAAATCCAAATGATGGGCAGCGATGCAAGAAATACAAGGAATTCGGATCTCCCTGTCATCATGGTGACAAACAAAATCATGACGCCCAGTCCCAAGAAAACTGCAAGCATAGTGATTCCACGGTATACCAACCCTAATTGCAAATGGCCAAGCCCTGGAATAATAGAAAGAACAATTGTGAAGAAGCGCTCAGAATCCGGATTTTTTTCAACGGCCGCTCCTTCGTCCGGTTCGCCGGTTCGATTATACAGCTTTGACGCAGTCATCACTGTATCAATGAAATTAATAAGATACATCAGAAGCCCTCCTAAAGCGAAGACCAGAAAAAAATTAAAGCCTGTTATGAATACAACAGCTGCCGACAAGGCCGGAATTCCGATAACAACAGTTGTATAAAATAGCCCGCGCATGACTTTCCCCAGATACATCAATCCGCCGCCTGGAAAAAAAGCCAGCAAAAACGCAATCATCGGATTTTTATTCATGTTCGTTTCCCTCCCTAATGTTTTCCTCAATTTTTTCAGTAATGGAATCTGCTTCATTTAACCATCCGCTGATAATGGAGCGCTCTTCTTTTGCAGCTGAATTCTCAAAAGCACTCACGGTGGAAACCAGTTGTGAGAAGACCCCTGCAGACATGAGTGCAAGTGTCATTGCTGCGGCAACGGCATAATGCATGAAGGCCTGCTTGCGCAAGTTCTTTTTGGGCTTTATTAGTGCCTTTTCCTCCACCACCGCTATTTCCTTCATAATGGAGTCTGTAAAGCCCAATGGATTGGACAACACGGGCATCTGTGATTCTGCTGCTTGGACAGCTTTTAAATATTGCTCCAAGCAGTGATCACAGCTGTAAAGATGGTTTTCATAGTGGACGCGCGTGTCTTCATCAAGAGAATCAGTCACGTATAATATCCATTTCTCATTATCGATATGTTTCATGAAAAGTCATCCTCCTTCCAGTGCTTCTTCATCCATTGTCTTGCACGATACAGCCTGACTTCGATGGTTTTGGCTTTGACGCCTAACTCATTCGCCAACTCCTCATATGTTTGTTCCTTTATGTAAAACCCTTCAACAACCGTTCTGTAGTTATCAGGAAGTTCATCTAGCCTCTTCCTGATCAGATATTGTTGTTCTCTTTTCATGACAAGCCATTCAACACTGTCTCCAGTTGGGGAGTGGCTCGTCTCTTCATATTCAACATTCATTTCTTCTTTCCGCCGCATTTTTTTTCGTTTCATATCGATGGCGTGATTGACCGCTATTCTTGTGATCCATGTTTTAAACCCTTGATTGTCATATTGGGGGAGAGAAGCATATATTTTCATGAACACTTCCTGAGCTGCATCTTCTGCATCTTTTTCATTCCGCAGTACACCATACACTGTGTGAAAAACATATGTACGGTACTTTTCCACAAGTATGCGAAATGCACGGTCATTTCCTTTTTTGATTTTTTCAATGAGCATTTCATCCAAGACTTCTCCCCCCCCCTTTCAGCCGTCAATTTATAGACGAGGAACGGTGTTTAAGGTACTACACTTTATTTAAATTTTTTCTCTGATCGGTAAAAGGGGATGTTACTGCACAATCTCTTCCGTTCACCCTGCATTAATGGAATCATTCCGTTTATTTTATCATTTTGGGATTCTTTCAACCGGGAACATCAAATGAAAATTGGAGCTGTAATTCACTATCAAACTCATTGGATGATCTTGTTGGACAACATCTAAACGATTATGTCAGAGTCTAATAGATCAAGGGAATCATCATTGAAGATGGCGGCGGGGAAAAAATTTATAAGTGATGGAAATATGGATATCTTTTTCAGTAAGTTACCTTCGAAGCGATAAAATCAGCCTAAAAAAAACTGTCAAGAAAATCAGATTCACCTGACTTTCTTGACAGCTGACAGAGCGGCTATCATATTAAAGCTTTTTGTAAACTGGAATATCATATTGAAGGGTGTACGAATTGACCAGCATATATAAATTATGGATTTGGGAGATCTGCTTGACAGCCCAGCCAATATCCGTAGCATATTGATGCGTGGCTCGATTATTGGCAACAGCCGCCTCCGGATTCCACCTCATTTTATATAGGGTGTTTTGGCCGGCGCTGATATAATTTCTTCCAATAAATTGGGCACCGCCGATAATGGCAGCTTCAGGTGTAAACCAGCCTGCCTTATAGGCAAACTCGGCACCTTTTTGAACGGCTGCCCCGTCATAGGCCCCAATGCCATACATATTATACACTGTTTTTCCATTGATCTTAACACCCTTGGCCAACTGAGAGTTTCCATTTCCTGTCTCCAGCAGGGCATGGGAAATGAGATACAATTCATTGACTCCGTGAATTTTGCCTGCTTCAATAAATGCAGCAGCCTTGCCGCTTAAAATCCCTTTTCCGGCTAGAATTTTTTCATTAATTTCTTGAGCCTGGGCGTTTGTTGTTTTGGATAGGTTAACAAACTGCAGTGACTTCACCGGATCGTTAATAAAATTGTCCGGGTCCAGATAATATCTTACATCATCCTCTTTAGCTGTTACCCACCCCGTATTATAAGCTACTTGATACCAGGTATAGCCATCTGCTCCTTTTACTGAGGATAAGATGGTCAAATTTCGTCCGGAGCTGACCTTGCCAAGAGAACTGAAATTTGTCCCGGCCCCGCTTCTGACATTCCAAGTTCCGCCAACAACAGTTCCAGATTTAGAAGAATTCAGCCTTAAGCTGTCCTCCCTTATATACGTGGCATATTGCTTATCTGTCTGCGGGTTGGCCGCCATTTGAATCTTCACCATTTCATCAAGGCTCAGGTCGTAATAACTATACTCAGTCGCTTTATCTTCTAATTTATCGTGTTCTTTCAGACCTGCAGTCAGGTATTGTGTACTGACATATCCTGTTTTTCCATTAACTGTGACTTTGGCCCAGCCATTGGATGCAGAATGATATTGAACGGCTGTTCCGCTCGGAAGTTTCGCAATAACTGTACCTTGAAGCGATGGCTTCGAGCGCATATTTAAATTGGAACCGGGGTTGACTGAAACATATCTTGTTTGAACAGAATCCCCCGTTTGCTCAGTATCGCTTTCAGGCTTTGAGGCGGAAAGGAATTTGGATTGAATATACCCTTCGGAATTATAAACCTTTACTTTCGCCCAGCCGTTTTCTTCGGAATAGACTTCAACAGGAATACCTGCTGCCACATGGACGATGACAGAGGAATTGTTAGTTGGACTTTTATGCATAGCAATACCTGATGCATCGGGGCTCACCACGTATTTCGTTGTTGTCTTGACTGTTTCCTTCTTCTCGTCTGTTGCTGATAGATATTGACTGCTCACATAGCCTGTTTTTCCATTTACCGAAATCTTCGACCATCCACTTGTCTCGGATATAACCGCAACCTCTGTACCTCTCGTCAATCTGTCAATAATTTGTCCGGTTGTGGAAGGCTTGCTGCGTACATTTAAAATGGACCCTGCGTTGACATCCACAAACTTAATTGTCTTTACAGGTGCTCCTGTCTCCGGATCTGCAGATGAACCCGATGAACTGGATGTTGTTAAGAAATCACTGCTCACATAGCCTGACAACCCATTGGCTGTAATCTTAGCCCAGCCTTTGGACTCGGAATATACCGTCACCTTGGTGCCAGACGGCAATTTACCGATAATTTTGCTGATAGTGGAGCCTTGGCTTCGAATATTCAACGAAGAACCAGGATTGACGTTCACATATTTTGTCGTTGTCTTCTCTTGTGCAGGAACTGAGCCGGATGGTTTGGACGATGGTGCACTTCCTGATAAGTAGGTACTGCTTATATATCCGGTCCTGCCGTTATAGTTGATCTGAGCCCAGCCTTTGGACTCCGAGTATACCGTCACCTTGGTGCCAGACGACAAACTGCCGATCACACTGCCGCTTGTCGATGACTGGCTTCTTACGTTTAGAGTGGAACCAGGATTCACGTTCACATATTTTGTCGTTGTCTTCGATTGTGCAGGAACTGAGCCGGATGGTTTGGACGATGGTGCACTTCCTGATAAGTAGGTACTGCTTACATATCCGGTCCTGCCGTTATAGTTGATCTGAGCCCAGCCCTTGGACTCCGAGTATACCGTCACCTTGGTGCCAGACGACAAACTGCCGATCACACTGCCGCTTGTCGATGACTGGCTTCTTACGTTTAGAGTGGAACCAGGATTTACGTTCACATATTTTGTCGTTGTCTTCGATTGTGCAGGAACTGAGCCGGATGGTTTGGACGATGATGCACTTCCTGATAAGTAGGTACTGCTTACATATCCGGTCCTGCCGTTATAGTTGATCTGAGCCCAGCCTTTGGACTCCGAGTATACCGTCACCTTGGTGCCAGACGACAAACTGCCGATCACACTGCCGCTTGTCGATGACTGGCTTCTTACGTTTAGAGTGGAACCAGGATTCACGTTCACATATTTTGCCGTTGTCTTCGCTTGCGCAGGAGCTGAGCCGGATGGTTTGGACGATGGTGCACTTCCTGATAAGTAGGTACTGCTTACATATCCGGTCCTGCCGTTATAGTTGATCTGAGCCCAGCCCTTGGACTCCGAGTATACCGTCACCTTGGTGC
>NZ_JBHUEO010000062.1:52372-58039 GCF_042680885.1 Siminovitchia sediminis
TGGATGTTTGGAACGATGGTGCACTTCCTGATAAGTAGGTACTGCTTACATATCCGGTCCTGCCGTTATAGTTGATCTGAGCCCAGCCCTTGGACTCCGAGTATACCGTCACCTTGGTGCCAGACGACAAACTGCCGATCACACTGCCGCTTGTCGATGACTTGCTTCTTACGTTTAATGCAGATCCTGGATTGACGTTCACATATTTTGTCATTGTTTTTGTCTGAGTGGGTGCGGGGGCAGATGTTCGTTGAGTTCCGGTGGTTGCTGCCTTTCCGGACAAATATTTTGAACTGACATATCCTACCTGTCCATTAGCGGCTACTTTTGCCCATCCATTCGATTCGGAGTGAACAGTAACTTTTGTGCCGGCCGGTAATTTACCGACTACAGCTGAGCTGGTGGATGCGCTGCTTCGCAGGTTAAGAACCGATCCTTTGTTCACATTGACATACCTGGTATCCATTTGAGCTTTTACTGCAGGAGGATCCGCTGCTTGAACGGCCTCTTCAAAGGCTACAGTCGATAAAGCGGCAAAGCACAAACTGGGAATAACAATCTTCTTTTTCAACTCTTCACTTCCTTCCGTCAAATCCATATATTGATATCCTACCACAATTTTCCTCTATATTTCTTGTACTCTATACTTTTATCGGATATTTTGTCAAATAATTAAACTAAAATAGTTGAATTCCTCTTTCTTTCAAGAAAGTCAGTGCCGGATCCAAAGAAGTTTTATCTAAATGATAGATTCCATGGATGAGATTTACCCACCTTTCCCGATCATTGATATGCCACTCACTTATATTCCGGAATGTCATAATCTTCATCGTTTTGTTTCTTAGGAAAAAACATTGATGTCCGTTAAACCGTACAGCAGTAATTCTCCTCATGGTGATGTTTTTATCATCGTCAGCGTATGAATCATCTATATCGTTTAAAATTTGTTCTTCAGTCAGCGGATGCCACTTGATCACTTTTTTCACAAATGACTTGCCATTTGAACGCCTGTCTATTTCATATTCATCTGTTTTACTGTTTGTAAAAATAATTTCTTCACCAAAACCATGGAGCATATGCCTGGGCTTTACTTCCAATTCTACCGGCTTCATAATCGGTGAACCGTACCCTACATCTACATACAACCTCTTTCCATTGATATGAACCATGATAGCAATATGCCCCGGATCCACTCTGACCAAAGAACAATTATAACCCAATTCAGAAAGGAGACGGGCAAAGTTCATGTTCAGCGTGAAGCAAGTGCCCCCCCAGCCTTTTTTCGTTAAATTTTCTACAAAAACGGGAAAGGAAGGGACGAATTCAGGACCCTTTAAGTAATAATAAAACTTGCTGAAAGTTTCATAGGGAACGAGCGTTAAATGATGCTGGATGAGTCTTTGCAGGTAATTGACTGTTGGGGCTTCCTGTTCTAACCGCAAGTGCTTGATGTATTGGCGGACAGCAGTTTCCATCATGAGACACCTCCCGCAGCAACAGATGGATTTCAAATTTGATTATACTATACTTTGTTTAATACTAAGTGGCAGCCTCGGGTTTTTAACAAGGTTGTAATCTTCAATTTGAAACTGCGGTAGATTTTATTAGCGAGAAAAACCTTTACCGATCCTACGCTTATTACTCCACTTATAAATATGTGTGAATTTCCATCAGATTAAGATCATATAGCACTTCACGCAACCATTCCTTTTTCTAGTTCATTCTCTTGGGTTCTTAAACATCTAGAGGACCGATTCTGAGATGTCTCTTTCTCTTTGAGAGCCATGAACCATTCTAGACGATTGATTTTGAGGTGTCTACTTCTGATTGGGTGTCATGAACTAAACTCTAGAAGACCTTTATTCCTCAACCTCAAATACTTCAGGGTTCTTAAACCTTCATGGCTGCGCTCCTCCTGTTTGGGTTCTTGAATTACAATTACTACTGGCTCCCACCTTGGTTGTTTCTCCATTTCCAGCAGCCTGGCGCCTCGCTGAAATAAAAAGACAGCTTCCTCCATAAAATGAGGCAGCTGTCTTTTAACGCATTTATCTTTTTTCAATTTCCTGCTTAAGGAGTTTGTTGACAAGCGGAGGGTTGGCCTGCCCTTTTGTGGCTTTCATTACTTGTCCGACCAGGAAGCCAAGCGCACGACCTTTTCCGTTCTTAAAGTCATCGATAGATTGCTGGTTATTATCCAGGACTTCACTGATGATCTTAAGAAGTTCGCCTTCATCAGAGATTTGAACAAGTCCTTCTTCTTTAACGATGGTCTCCGGGTCTCCACCTTTTTCTATCAATTCGCTGAAAACCTTTTTCGCAATTTTAGAGGAGATGGTGCCATTTTCAATCAGCTTGATTAAGCCTGCCAATCCTTCGGGCGTTAATGCGACGTCTTTGAGCTCTTTCTGCTCTGCGTTCAAATATGCAGAAACTTCTCCCATCAGCCAGTTGGACGCCTGCTTTGCATCCGCCCCTGCTGCTATAGTTTCCTCAAAGAAATCGGACATTTCTTTGGTCAGGGTCAATACCATGGCATCATATGCCGGCAGTCCCAGTTCACTGACGTAACGCTGCTTACGCGCATCCGGAAGCTCGGGAATTTCTGAACGGACTCTTTCCTTCCACTCTTCATCAATGGTTAATTTCACAAGATCCGGCTCGGGGAAGTACCGGTAATCATCCGCTGTTTCTTTGACACGCATCAGAATGGTCTTACCCGACGCTTCGTCATAACGGCGTGTTTCCTGTAATATTTCTCCGCCTGAAAGCAGTACTTCTTCCTGACGTTTTTCTTCATATTCCAGGCCTTTCTTAACGAAGTTAAAAGAGTTCAGGTTCTTCAATTCGGTTTTTGTCCCAAATTCTTTTTGACCTACTGGGCGCAATGATATATTGGCATCGCAGCGGAGGGATCCTTCTTCCATCTTACAATCAGAAACACCGGTAAATTGAATAATCGATTTTAACTTTTCCAAGTATGCATAAGCTTCTTCCGGTGAGCGCATATCCGCCTCAGATACGATTTCAATCAGCGGTGTGCCCGCACGGTTCAAGTCTACAAGGGAATAGCCTTTTCCCGTATGGGTCAGTTTACCGGCATCTTCTTCCATATGTACCCGGTTGATGCGGATTTTTTTCTTCTTACCGTTGACTTCAATTTCAATCCAGCCATTTCTTCCGATCGGATTGTCCTGCTGTGAAATTTGGTATGCTTTCGGATTGTCCGGATAAAAATAGTTTTTCCTGTCAAAGTCCGTTACCGTAGCAATTTCGCAGTTCAGGGCCATTGCTGCTTTCATAGAGAATTCAACCGCACGCTTGTTTACAACCGGCAAAACTCCGGGATAAGCAAGGTCTATAACAGTAACATTCGCATTTGGCTCAGCGCCGAAATGGTTTGGTGCCGGTGAAAAGATTTTGGAATCTGTTTTTAATTCAACGTGTACTTCAAGTCCTATAACCGTTTCAAAATTCATATGGTTTCACCCCTTACAATTGTGGTCTTTGCTCATGAAATTCTGTTGCTTGTTCAAACGCATGAGCCACGCGATAAATGGTTTCCTCATCAAAATAGTTTCCGATCATTTGAAGGCCGAGCGGCAGACCGTTTGTAAATCCGCAAGGAACAGAAATAGCCGGAAGTCCTGCAAGATTTACTGGAATGGTTAACAAGTCATTTGCGTACATGGTCAGAATATCATCAACAACTTCCCCAATTCGATAAGCAGGAGTTGGCGTAGTCGGACCGATGATCACGTCATATTTAGAAAGAATCTCATCAAAGTCTTTTTTGATCAAAGCGCGTGCCTGCTGGGCTTTTTTGTAATAAGCATCATAATACCCTGCGCTGAGTGCAAATGTACCGAGCATAATACGGCGCTTGACCTCATCGCCAAAGCCTTCGGAACGAGTCTTTTTATAAAGTTCAAGCAAGTTTTTCGGATCTTCGGTTCTATAGCCGTAGCGGACACCATCAAACCGTGCCAGGTTGGATGAAGCTTCAGAGGATGTCACAATATAATAGGAACCCAAGCCGAACTCTGAATGAGGCAGGGAAACTTCTTCCCATGTAGCTCCCAGCTTTTCCAACACTTTTAACGAAGAAAGGACAGCTTCTTTAGATTCTTCGCTGACACCTTCTCCGATATATTCTTTAGGCACAGCGATTTTCATTCCGCGAATATCCCCTGTCAGGCTTTTCACATAGTTAGGGACTTCCCGGTGAATCGATGTAGAGTCACGGTGATCATGGCCGGAAATAGCCTCTAAAACAGCTGCATTGTCTTCGACTGTACGCGTAATGGGGCCGACTTGGTCAAAAGAAGATGCAAATGCCACAACTCCCCAGCGGGAAACTCTTCCGTATGTTGGTTTCATTCCAACCACACCGCAAAAAGCTGCAGGTTGTCTGATAGATCCTCCTGTATCTGTTCCGAGGGAAAACATGACTTCTCCTGCCGCTACTGCTGCAGCAGATCCCCCGGATGAACCTCCAGGAACATAATTTGTATTCCACGGATTGTATGTAGGGTGAAAATAGGAAGTTTCTGTCGTAGATCCCATGGCAAACTCATCCATGTTCGTTTTTCCAACGGTCAATGCTCCCTGGGCATTCAATTTTTCCATCACCGTTGCATTATAAATAGGATCGAAGTTTTCGAGCATTTTGCTTGCACACGTGGTTAACAAGTTTTGTGTTACGATATTATCCTTAATGCCAGAAGGAATACCGAATAGAGGATGTTGAGATGCATCAGTTCCTAATTGCTCGTCCAGTTTCTTTGCTTGAGAACGCACATTTTCCTCATCAACTGTAATAAAAGCTTTGACTTTATTTTCTATATCATTGATTCTTGAAAGGGACTGATCCACAAGGTCAGAAACCGTCACTTCTTTTTTATGTATAAGTTCCTTTACTTCGGATATATTACGGTCTATTAATGACATGTAGCTTCCTCCTTACTCCAAAATTTGTGGAACTTTAATTAATCTGGCTTCGCGTTCCGGTACATTTTTCATAGTTTCTTCGATTGGAAGCCCTTCAACCGGCTCATCTCCACGCATAACATTCTCTTGGATAAATACATGAGACATTGGTGTAACATTCGTTGTATCCAGTTCATCCAGCTTTTCCACCATTTTAATAATGTCATCCAGCTGGCTGCTGAATTGTTCTGCTTCTTCCTCACTAATTTCCAAACGGGCTAGTTCTGCAATGTGATACACTTTCTCTTTCGTAATTTCTGACATTTATTTCCACCTCCTGTTGGAATTCGACCAATCGCAATATTATTGATAATAGCAGAAAAAGCAGGGGCCAGGCAAGAGTGAGCAGGGGTGCGTTCTGTCTGGCTGTAGTAAAAATGTAAAATCCTGCACTTCGTTGCTTGCCTAAAAAAGCTGCCACCCGGAAATCTTGTCGCCCCTGGGCAGCCGCCCTGCACTTTTCTTGTGTCCAGCTACGGGCGGCAGGGGCTCGAGGTCGCTTCGGAAAAAACATGAAGGCAAAGGACGCCTTCTCTGCTTTTTCCTCCAGCGCTTGTCGCCCCTGGGCAGCCGCCCTGCACTTTTCTTGTGTCCAGCTACGGGCGGCAGGGGCTCGAGGTCGCTTCGGAAAAAACATGAAGGCAAAGGACGCCTTCTCTGCTTTTTCCTCCAGCGCTT
>NZ_JBHUEO010000062.1:58206-86208 GCF_042680885.1 Siminovitchia sediminis
TTCTTGTGTCCAGCTACGGGCGGCAGGGGCTCGAGGTCGCTTCGGAAAAACCATGAAGGCAAAGGACGCCTTCTCTGCTTTTTCCTCCAGCGCTTGTCGCCCCTGGGCAGCCGCCCTGCGCTTTTCTAGTAAATATGCACAAACGGCTCTTCCTGACCGGCTTCCCTGACGATGAGTGCTTCAGCTCCGTTCACTGAATTGATCTCCACTTCCACATTGATATAATCAGGGAAGTGATCAATGATCAGCGAGGTGGCCCACTGGGTAAAGCCAATCATCTCCGCCTCGCCGAACATTTGGACGGGTATTTCAATATTCATGTCCACCAGCTGGCCATCCTTATAAAATCCCCTGCCAATGACACCATTGTAATTAGGGAAATATTCCTCAATGTCATCTTTGAATCTCATGAAGAATGTTTGGTCATCCCGATGGTTTTTCTCAGCTTCCTCGGATGGAAACAAAACATATTTCTCATCGATTTTTTTCCAGTCACCCAAGGAATTGCCGTTTTCAGAGACAGCATAGGCAAAGAACGTCCCGGGGATCACATCATTTTTTCCTTTTTGTTCAAATAAAGCAATGGTGATCGGAACATCGCCCAGCCCCTTCATATTGCGCATCCGATTAATTACCTCATCGGCTATTTTTTTGCCTTCTGCTTCCAGTTTGTCTCGCGAAATTTTTTGTTCAAAGGTTGCACCGTATTTCTCTTTTTGGTAATAATGCACAGAGTTGAGAGCAAGGCCAATGACCACACCGCTTAATTTGACCGACTTATCATTTTTAATTAAATAATTATGTTCCAGAATATGTGCAAGATAGATCGGGTTTCTTTCATTCTGTTCTTCAATCGATCCTTTACCGTCATTCAACGGGTTTAACCCCACATTCTGCTCTTCCTTGAGCCCTCTTTCCTTAAGCTGCTCTTTTGTAAATTTCCGGTTTAACCAAAGGCTAACCGTTTCTTTATCCAAGTATTGCCCTTCCTGGAAAACATATTTTTCCGGAGAAAACTGGTTCATTGCCACCCTCATCAGTCCTGTTTCAAACTCATCAATGTCGTATCGTGAATTGAGGTTTGAAACAACCATTCCCCTAGCTTTGCTGGGTACAAAAGGAATGAGGGAGCGGTAGGAATCCTGAAGCTGGTAATTCGGAATAATGGATGTTTCTTTTTTGCTATCATCACTTTCCTGGACAACTTCCTTTTCATCTTGGAATCCCGGGGCACAACCTGTTAATAAAACTGCTGCCATCAGCAGAGAAAACCACTTTTTCATTCCTTTTCTTCCACCTTTATTGATTGAGTTCCTCCAGAAGCTTATCCTCGTCCCAGATTTCAATATTCAGTTCCTGTGCCTTCTTCAATTTCGATCCGGCATCGGTCCCGGCGATCACCAGGTCCGTTTTTTTACTAACGCTCCCTGCTACGTGACCGCCAAGTATTTCAATTTTTTCTTTTGCATCATTACGGGTTAACTTTTCCAGTTTCCCGGTGAGTACAATGGTCTTATTGGTAAAGACAGACTCCGTATCGGCAACTTCAGATACTTTTGGCCCCTTATAAGCCATGTTGACCCCTGCTGATTTCAATTCGGAAATCAGCTCCTCCACCTCATCATTGTCAAAATAGGTAACAATCGCATCCGACATTTTTTCACCGATTTCCGGGATATTCACCAGATCCTCCCGGGAAGCTGTCATCAGATTGTCCATTGTCTCGTAATGTTCCGCTAAAATTCTGGCAGCCCGCTCTCCTACATGGCGGATCCCCAAACCAAATAACAGTTTTTCAAGGGAGTTCGCTTTTGAGTTTTCAATTGCCGTCAGTAAATTATTGACGGACTTTTCGCCCATTCTTTCTAGTTGAAGCAACTGCTCCTTTTTCAAAAAGTAAATATCGGCCGGATCCCGGACTAATTCATGCTCAAAAAGCTGGCTGATGACTTTTTCACCAAGGCCGTCGATGTTCATCGCGTTTCGGGAAACAAAGTGAATCAGCCCTTCTCTCCTTTGAGCCGGACACTTCGGATTGATGCAGCGCAGGGCCACTTCTCCTTCCAGCCGTATCAGCTCACTTTCGCATGCCGGACATTGGACCGGCATGTGGAAAATGGTCTCTTCGCCTGTCCTTCGTTCTGTCAGGACATTGACAACTTCCGGGATGATATCCCCCGCTTTTTTCACGATCACCCAGTCTCCAAGCATAATATCTTTTTCACGTATCAGATCTTCATTATGCAGGGAAGCACGCTGGACGGTGGTACCTGCAACTTGAACAGGATCCAGTATGGCAGTCGGCGTGATAACCCCGGTCCGTCCGACACTTAATTCGATATCTATCAACTTTGTGACAACTTCTTCAGCAGGGAATTTATAAGCAATGGCCCATCGCGGTGATTTGGCTGTATAACCAAGCTTCTCCTGGTGCTCCAGTGAATCTACTTTGATGACGATCCCGTCAATATCATAATTCAGGCTTGGGCGTTTTTCCGTCCACGCCTCGACATATTTAATCACTTCATCAATGGTTTGGCATTTTCTCCACTCTTTGTTGACTTTCAGGCCAAGTTTCTGCAATTGTTCAAGCGCCTCGCTATGTGTCGACACGTTAATCGATCCATAGTTCCCCACACCATAAAGGAAAATATCAAGATGGCGGGATGCAGCAATTCTTGGGTCCAACTGGCGCAAAGAACCGGCAGCTGCATTTCTCGGATTGGCAAAAAGCATCTCACCCTTTTTTGCCCTATCTTCATTCAGTCGTTCAAATGACTGTCTTGGCATGTATGCCTCCCCGCGCACTTCAAAAGTTAACTGTTCTTTTAAACGGAGCGGGATGGAGCGGATAGTTCTTAAATTGGCTGTAATATTTTCACCGGTTGTTCCATCGCCTCTTGTAGAACCAAGGACAAACAGTCCATCTTCATACTGAAGAGAAACGGCAAGTCCATCAATTTTCAGTTCACATACATAGGAAAAATCATCCCCGATTCCCTGGCGGACCCGGCGGTCAAAATCCCGCAAATCCTGTTCACCAAACGCATTGGACAGACTGAGCATCGGCGTTCTGTGCTGTACTTTTTCAAAACTGGAAAGCGCCTCGCCGCCAACACGCTGAGTAGGTGATTCAGGCGTGATCAGATCCGGGTATGTTTCTTCAATATTGATTAATTCCTGCATGAGGCGGTCATATTCCGCATCAGGGACTGAAGGTTGATTCAACACATAATATTCAAAGTTATACTGATTTAATAAATTATGCAGTTCCTTTACCTGCTTTTGGGCAGTCTCACGGTCCATGTCCACAACCCTTTCTTAGACTTTCTTGATCGGAGCAAAATCCGCCAAAAGGCGCTTGATCCCTGTCGGGCTTGGAAAAGCAATATCGAGTTCCACACTTCCGCCGTCTTTCTTTATGCTGACCACCGTGCCGGTGCCCCATTTTTTATGTTCTGCCTTGTCCCCTACCTTCCAATCGGCCTGGTCCGTATCCGAAGCGGGTACCGGGCGGGAAGCAGGCCTGGAAGCCGGCTGTTTATTTCTGAATCCAAATGTGAATGACGCGCTCGGTTCTCTCTCCACTTCTTCCACAAGTTCATCCGGGATTTCATCAATAAAGCGTGAAACTGGATTCATGTTTGTACGGCCATAGAGGGTCCTCATATGAGCATTGGTCATATAGAGCTCCTCTTCAGCCCTCGTAATACCTACATAAGCCAGCCGCCGTTCTTCTTCCATCTCATCTTCATCCACCAGAGAGCGGTTATGGGGAAATATGCCTTCCTCCATTCCGATTAAAAAGACAACCGGAAATTCTAATCCTTTGGCGGAGTGGAGCGTCATAAGCGTAACTGCATCGTTGCCGTCATCAGACTCATTCAGTTGGTCAATGTCTGCAATCAGCGCTAAATCCGTTAAAAAGGCAACGAGGCTTTTATCATCGCTTCCGTCTTCAAAACTTTTTGTAACAGACAGGAACTCTTCTATATTTTCAAGACGGCTTTCAGCTTCAAGCGTTTTTTCTGCCTTCAGCATGTCACGATACCCAGATTTATCAATCACTTCTTCAACCAGCTCTGTTACCGACAAGTATTCCTGCATCTGTTCAAAGTTATGGATCATTTCATAGAAAGCTGAGGCAGAATTCGCCACTCTCGGGCTTACCCCGATAAAATCGATTACCTTTAGGGCATCAAACATAGATGTATCCTGCTCGTTGGCATAAGCAGCGATCCGTTCCATGGAAGCAGCTCCAATTCCGCGCTTGGGTACATTGATGATGCGCTGTAAGCTGATATCATCATCCGGATTGGCAATCAGCCTTAAATAGGCTAGGAGGTCTTTTATTTCTTTTCGGTCGTAGAACTTTGTACCTCCTACAATGTTGTAGGGAATATTTGATTTCATCAAAACTTCTTCCAAGGCACGTGATTGAGCATTTGTTCTATACAGGATCGCAATGTCTGATCGATCTCTTTTGCCGGACTCTGTTAAGTCTTTGATTTGGCGCGCAACAAATTCCGCCTCTGTTTTTTCCCCATCTGCACGGTAATATTTAATCTTTTCACCGTGGTCATTATCCGTCCATAATTTTTTCGGTTTACGGTTCAAATTATTCTTGATGACCTCATTCGCAGCTTCAAGAATTTTTTTCGTTGAGCGATAATTTTGTTCAAGTAAAATGACTTTCGCGTTGGGATAGTCTTTTTCAAAAGAAAGGATGTTAGCAATATCCGCGCCGCGCCACCTATAGATCGATTGGTCGGAGTCTCCGACAACACACAGATTTTCAAATCTCTCTGCAATCATCTTGACAAGCATGTACTGTGCGCGGTTCGTATCCTGGTACTCATCCACATGAATATATTGAAATTTCCGCTGATAGAATTCCAGCACCTCCGGGACTCTTTTAAACAGCTGGATCGTGACCATAATCAGGTCGTCAAAATCCAACGAATGGTTTCTCCGGAGGCGTCTTTGGTATTCCGTGTACACTTCACTTATGACCTTGTCGTAAAAACCTGAAGCATCCTTAGCATATTCCTCTGCTGTGATCAGCTCGTTTTTCTTATTGCTGATCGAGCCTAATATTGCCCGTGGATCAAACTTTTTTGAATCTATATTTTTATCTTTTAACACACCTTTGATAACAGACAGCTGATCCGTCGTATCCAAGATGGAAAAGTTCCGGTTATATCCCAGCCGGTCAATGTCACGGCGCAGGATCCGTACACACATCGAATGAAAAGTCGAAATCCATACATCCCGGGCATCGGAGCCGATAATTTTTCCGATCCGATCCTTCATTTCTCTTGCAGCTTTATTTGTGAAAGTGATTGCCAGGATATTATAGGGGTTGATACCTTTTTCCAATATTAAATAAGCTACCCTGTGGGTCAGTACCCTTGTCTTTCCGCTTCCCGCACCTGCCATGATCAGCAGCGGCCCTTCGGTCGTTTTAACCGCTTCTTTCTGTTCTTTATTTAAACCCTCCAGTAGATTTCCGGCTAAAAATTGCATGTGATCACCGCCTTTTCCAGAACGTTTGTTCTTGTCATGTCAAACCTATCATCTATTTTTAACAGCCCGGACTGTTTTTAAAGCTTCTTTCAAATTTTCATACACCGCATTGCCGACAATAATGACATCGGCATGCTCTCCCATTTCCTTTGCCTGATCTGCTGTGTGAATGCCGCCACCGTAAAAAAGTGTCGTATGTTCTAGCACTTCTTTAACAGACCGAACCATATTGGGGTCACCGTATGTACCGCTGTATTCCAAATAAAAGACTGGCATCCGGAACATTTTTTCAGCCATCAAGGCATAAGAAATAATATCCTCCTCGTCCAGTTCGGTATTGGCCTTCGTCAGTCCAGCAGCCTTGCAGTCTTTGTTTAATATACAATAACCTTCTACAACAATTTCATCCCAATCAATCAATAGTCCATATTCCTTCACCGCCTGGTGATGAAGCCCGCTGATCCAGCGGATATCACGGCTATTCAGGACAGATGGAATAAAATATAAATCAAATCCCGGTGTGATGGATTCAATATTGCTGACTTCCAACGCACAAGGAACCGTGTAACGCCGGATTTTGGCCAACAGATCCAATACGTTGTCCAGCGTGACTCCGTCTGAACCGCCCACAATGATGGCGTCGGTCCCGGATTCGCAAATCTTCTCCAGCGCCTCAGAAGAAATTTCTTTATTGGGATCGAGTTTAAAAGCATGGCGCCATTCCTTGACATCATACATAAAGCGTGAGTCCTCCATTCTCCAATTCCGTAAACTATTATAACATTACAGAGGGCAAACTCCGAGTTGAAATGTGAAGAAATGATTGGATGCTGGGATGTAAAAATGGAATTGGACAAAAGCTATGTAACTTTTTTTCTTGAACATAAAAAAACGGTTCAAGCCTTTCACCTGAACCGGTTGTCCAACACTGACATTTTCAAAGAATTTTTTTAACACCTTGATCTTCTGTCCCTTCATTTCTTTTTTCCCAATAGTCTGCATTTTCAACACCTAATTTGACAGGGTCAAATGTCAGTTGATTTCCTGTTTTTAATTGTTGTTCATAGTCTCTTAAAGCGGCAAGTACCGGTTTAATTAAAAAAGAAGGACGAGTATATTGATCCATGTCATAATTCCAAGACTAAAGTCAACCATGGTCCATGCAGCATCTGATGTCCATAAACTGGTGACAAATACAGAGATTAGAAACATTAGTTTAATCAACCTCAACGGCCATGTTTGATTCCTTTCTCTCATTAAATCAGTAGTAACGGGCAAGTAACGTCATCTATTTTATGGGTGGCGTTACTCTTAAAATCTATGATAAAGTACACTGGAATTATTTTATATTCTATCAAACACATACAGTTTAACTCTTTCAATTTCTGGAATATTACATAAGTTAGGAGGCATATAATGCTTGATCTTATAAATGGAATCAAACAATCGTTTTATTTTCAATATATTCAAAGGCCTGCTTGAGATCTGATATTAAATCAGCAGAGTCTTCAATCCCAACAGAATAGCGAATCAACCCCTCCGGGATTCCCATAGCCCGCCGCTCTTCGAGAGTACATTCTGCATGGCTTGTTGTGTGTACGGGTCCGACTGTCGTTTCCACAGCACCCAGATTGGCAGCCAAATGGGCAAAACGGAGGCGCGGCAAAAACTCGTTGACGGCTTCCAGTCCGCCTTTTAATGAAAAACTAAGCATGCCGCCAAAGCCGCTCATCTGCTTTTTTGCCAACTCGTATGAAGGATCATCGGGCAATCCTGGATAAAATACCTTTTCTACGAGCGGCTGTTTTGTTAGGAATCCTGCAATTTCTATTGCATTCTCATTTTGCCGTTGGATTCTGATTTGAAGCGTTTTCATCCCGCGGATTAAAGAATAGGCTGCATTCGGATCCAGCGGCGCTCCATTGATCATCCGATATTCATAGATTTTATGAACGAGGTCTTTCGAACCGCATATTACTCCACCAAGGGCGTCCGCATGGCCTCCTAAATATTTGGTGGCACTATGTACGACTAAATCCGAACCAAGTTGCAATGGATTTTGATTAATCGGCGTCGCCATCGTGTTGTCGGTGATAACAATAGCTCCAGCCTCATGTGCTGCTTTTGATAATCTGGCAATATTTATCAGTTTCATTGTGGGATTCGTGGGTGTCTCTAAATATAAAATGTTACAACCTTTATTAATTTCCTTTTCTATCGCTTCGTGATCCGTTGTATCACATAGAGAGACATCCATGCCAAACCTCGGCAAATGATCGATAAACAGTTTATTGGTTCCTCCATATGTATCTTTTACAGATACAACTCGGTCCCCCGGTGATAATAAGGTAAACAGTGCATTGCTGATGGCTGCCATTCCCGTCGCAAAGCTTACAGATGCTTCGGCGCCTTCGAGTACCCGAACCTTTTCTTCAAAAGCTTCGACAGTAGGATTTTTATAACGGCCATAAATATACCCGTCTTTCTTCCCTAAAATCACATCTGACCATTCTTCTACATCGTCATAACCAAAGACTACACTTGAAACAATTGGCACTTGTGTGGATCCGCCGATTAAATACTTTTCCTCTCCGCCCCATACTGACTTAGTTGAATCATTCATTTTGGTCACTCCTAGTCTATTCAATATTTTGATCTCTAATTGGTAAAACAGTAGTAGATTTTAGTTCCGCATATGATAAACTGGTGTGAATCCCGCTGACCCCCGGAAGAGAGCTGAGCTTTGTTCCTACAAAGTTTTTCAGATCCTTACTATTCTTGATCACCGCCTTTATCATATAATCATATTCACCTGTAATGGTATGACACTCCAATATTTCAGGCATTTTACGAATAGCTTGTTGAATCTGTTCGTTTTCTTTTTTCTGATGGGAAGTTGTTTTGACAGAAATAAAACACACCAAATCAAAACCAAGCTTCTCTCTATTCAGCAAAGTTACATAACCATCGATGACCCCTTCATTTTCCAGTCGTTTGACTCTCGCGTGCGTTGCTGGAGGAGAAAGATTGACTCTTCGTGCGAGTTCAACGTTGCTGATATTTGCCTCTTTTTGAAGAATGTCCAATAACTTTCTGTCTATTTCACTAATCCGACTCTTGTTAATGATTCTAACATAATACCACCCCTTTTATATGATTATTTCGAATTTTAACAAATAATTGAAATATATTGACGAATGAACTCTGGTTTACTTATTTTTATTCTGTTAACCACCTCCCCAAAATACACTTTTATAATGTTTATAAGTCAAGTGTGAGTAGCTATTCAAAAAAAAGACTGTCACACAGCCGGCAATGACCCACAATTGACAGTCTGGAATATTGGTACAACTTTGACTCTTCCCCTATTACCTCATTCCATCAAACAACACATAATGTAAAGAGCGATTCATTCATGCTTCGTGAACCTCCTCACCAAATCTAAGATTTGGAAGGGGCTTCTGTGTCGTGCACGGCATCCAGTTTTCGCCGTGACCCTGCTGGGTGTCCGTTTCCCGGATTGAAGGGGATTTCTCTTGTATTTTTGTTATTTGAACCGGAAATCTATGTGTTAAACTATGGTTTTCGCAATATCTTCTCCATCGCTTTTCCCTTGGCTAACTCATCGATAAGCTTATCCAAATAGCGAATATCCTGCATTGTTGGTTCCTCGATATCTTCCACTCGGACACCGCAGATTACACCTTTAATCAAAGACCGTGAAGGGTTCAATTGGGGGGCTTCCGCCAAGAAGGTTTCAAAATCTGTTTGGCTTTCAAGTTGCCGTTCTAACTCTGCCTGGCTATATCCTGTCAACCAACGAATGATTTCATCAACCTCTGATTTGGTACGCCCTTTTTTCTCTGCTTTTGCAAGATAATGGGGATAAACTTTTGCGAAACTCATGGTATAGATCTTATGTTTGTCCATTTTACTGTCTCCTTATTTAGTCCGTTCAATAGCTGTTACTGAAAACATTCTAACATCACATTCTCAGCCTCTTAACATCAGCCGGAAATGGTCTGGTTATTGTCAATAAAACTTCATCATGACAAATACCAGGCATCCGCAATACATCAACAGTTGAGCGGTGGTGTGGTATGTTACAGTCTATAATCATGCATAGTTCAATTTATGCATAAAAGAAGGGATGCCAGTTCATTGAATGACATCCCCCATCTGTATGTTAATTGTTTTCTAAGCTTGCGGGTTCTTTTTATCAACAATTCGATCCAGTACCATTTCGTACGAATCATTTCCATAATTGAGGCATCGTTTGACCCGGGAAATTGTTGCTGTACTGGCACCGGTCGCCTCTTCAATTTTTTGATACGTTTTTCCCTCTCGAAGCATCCTTGCGACTTCCAGACGCTGGGACAAGGATTGAATTTCATTAATCGTACAAAGGTCATCAAAAAATTCATAGCACTCTTCAATATTTTTTAACGACAAAATGGCTTCAAACAATTGGTCTAGCACCTTGCCTCTTAACTTTTCAATCTGCATATGAAAATCCCCTTTATCAACTGCTTTGCGTCGTTACTATTCAAAAGAGACGTTCGTTAGGTCCGGAACGATGTTGATCCAGGTTTTTCCGGCAACCCATTCCATGGGCTCCCCGTTTTGATAGGGCAGCAATCTGCCGCCTTCATTCTTCCATTCCGCTTCCTGAATAATTCCTCTTTGGAAAACGAGCGCTCTTCCGCCCGCTTCGAGGTCAATATCTCTCCTGCCCTCCGAATCTTTCACTGTATGAGGGGCTTCTATTACAATAATGTTATCCAGAAGAACCGGTTTCTCATTCCCATATTCAACTGTTTTACTGCCTGCTGATGATCGTGAGTATTTTTCATCTTGAGAACTGTACTGGTACTCCGCGACATAGGATGGATCCGGACTGTAAGACACTTTTATAGAAGAGGCTGCTTCCCCCTCGAGATCTTCAGCCATCTGCTCATCTAAAAATTGTAATGGGGCAGGCGCTGTATCCAGCTGATAGCCCGCATCACCGGCACCTTTTTCTATATTTTCAAAGGTGATATAGGAGTTATGCGGTGCTTGGCGAAAATCTACCCTCTGAAACAGTGTTCCGTCATGCTGAATTCCATTTAGGTGATCAACGGTACCCGATTCCAAGAGCTGCTGTGCATCCGGGCTATGACCGTGAGCAACATACAAGGCGTCATACCCCTTGGCAAGGTCAATAAAATAGTCTCTGGCACTTCGAACCGGACCGGTATTTTCCGGCTTTTCACTCTGAAATATAGCCAAAAACCTCGTTACATTGCCTTCAGCCAACATCTCATAGACAATATCTGCTTGAGACAGCCCGGTTTGCGGCCTCGCATCCGGATGATTATTGACCGTTACGGCCACTGCTCTTTCCAGTGAAGCAACTTTGGTTTCTATTCCTGTCAGCGGAGCAATGATTTTTTCAGCAGTTTGATGCTCTTTTGATTTTTTTTGCGGCTGCTGAGCATCATCTTTGCTGCATGCTGAGGCGATAAAGATAAAAAAGGACAAGATTACTAAAGCCCATTTGGCTGATCTCAACATTCCGTCCCCCAATGATTGGTTTATTTTCACTCGTATTTACTATTTTAACGCATTAATGTCGGAAAGAGTACTGTTTTATTCATTACATCATACATCCCTCGCTGCGTTATGCGGATATAAGGCAAATGTGTGGAAGACAAGAAATAAAGTGAATAGGCAGGATCTGAAAACGTATATCCTCTTTCCTTCAGCAGATCCCTTAGCTTTTCTTCCTCCTTCATAAGGATCAAAAGCTCCTTATCCGACATCATTCCGGCTAATGGAAGTTGAATTTCATGCAGGATGCTCCCATTTTCAGCCAGGACAATACCTCCACCAATTTCTTTCATTCTATCAAAAGCCTTTTTCATATCTTTCTTGCTTTTTCCTATCAGGATAATATCCCCGGTTGTAGAAAAAGAGGAGGCCAAACCACCGACTTCCTTAGCAAAACCTTTAAGCATTGTATTGATTCGCCACTTTCCTTTTCGATCGACCAATGCGCAAAATGATTCATCGTTATGATGAGAGAGATCTTCTACAGACGCGTCCATCGCAACTGAGTAAGGTTTCGTGATCACACTGTTCACCATCTTCATCCCGAACGCCATGGAAAATTCCAGATCTTCCTCTGTTAAATCCCAGTCCAGCAATAGGGGTTCCAATCCAAAGTCCACCCATGGAACGTCTTCATCAGCAATGATTTCCTTACCATTCCTTTTCACCCACTGCCCTTTGGCAAGAACTGATACAGGCGTTGGATTGGTTTCATCTTCCAGAAAGTTGATATGAGCCATCCTGCCTGTGGCAATCATTCCATGAAGGTGCTGCATATTATAATGCCCGGCAACATGATAGGACGCCATATGATAGGCATCGATAGGTGGAATTCCACTTTCTATCGCCATGCGGATCATGGCATCAATCATGCCTTGTTTGTAAAAAGCGGGTGTAGAACCATCCGTCGTAAACATCATGGACTCATATTGATTCAAGCCCATTCTTTTCATATCTTCCAGCAAAACAGGCAAATCGGGTCGAATCGAAGAATATCGCAAAGAGACCATATATCCCTGCATCAGTCGCCGATATAGTTCATTTCCCGTCATGGCTTCATGGTCACTGTCTGCTCCAAAGAGCTTCAGTTTGGCAAGTGTTTTTTCGGAAGCTCCCGGAAAATGCCCTTCTACTTTTTTTCCGAGACGTTTCGTCTCTTGTATCCAATGGAGCATCAAGTCATCTCCATCCAGCAGATCAGGCCATCCTGTAAGCTCTCCTCCTTGCAGAACCTTCTCCTGCTCAATCCAAGATTTCACATCACTGTTTGTAAATATGAATTCATCCCCTTCCAGCCTCGTCTGTGCATCATAGCGTGCCCACCAATACATCGTAACAGGAGATTGGCTTAATTTTTGCATCAGTGAAAACGCTTTCTTTTTCTGCAAGTGTAAAAAGAAAAATAAATTATCATTAATGATTGTCGTCGTACCCGTTTGTGCAGCAAATCGAGAAAATGACTGCGGATTATATAGGAGAAACGGGTGAACATGCGGTTCTATATAACCTGGTACCAGTGTTTGCCCCTGGCAGTCGACTATTTCAGTATCCGACTGGTTATCTGGTATAGCTTCCCCCGCGTATATAATTCGATCACCTTGAATCCATATATTACCATCAACCCATCGGCGAAGCGTCGAGTGCAAAAATCGTGCATTCTTTAAAAGAATCCCGGGCGGTTTTTTTCCATCAAGAATAGCTGCCTGTTCCCGTATCTCTCTGTTTCTCCATCTGAATCTTTGTTCCAACATCTCACCCTCCCAAAGGAGATCTCTCTAATTTTCCTTATCTTACCATACTTTTTCTTTTAACGCACTAAAGAACAAAGCAGGGAAGAGCATCTTTTGACCACTAGATCCTGGCCTTTACACCGGCTTTTTATCCTTGTACCTGGTGTTGGGGTTTAAAGTCTGAGTGGAAGATTTTATTGGAAGAGGTTCGTATGTATGCTTGATTTTGTAGTCAACAAACCAAGGGAAGATTTATAGTTTGGATGATTCCGGGTTAGGATCTGTGGAATTATTTTACAATTTAAAGGTAAGAAAAGAGTAATGACGAGGGATTTCCTGCTTTGAAACTAAGTTTCGGGATATGGAGAGGGAGTTCGCGCTTTGAATCGGGAGTTCGCGCTTTGAACTCGGAATTCGCGCTTTGAATCCGGAATTCGCACTTTGAATCCGATTTTCGCGCTTTGAACTCGGATTTCGCACTTTGAATCCGATTTTCGCGCTTTGAACTCGGAATTCGCGCTTTGAATCGGGAGTTCGCGCTTTGAATCACGATTTCGCGCTTTGAACTCGGAATTCGCGCTTTGAATCACGATTTCGCACTTTGAATCGGGAATTCGCGCTTTGAATCCGGAATTCGCACTTTGAATCCGATTTTCGCGCTTTGAATCCGATTTTCGCGCTTTGAACTCGGAATTCGCGCTTTGAATCGGGAGTTCGCGCTTTGAATCGGGAGTTCGCGCTTTGAATCGGGAGTTCGCGCTTTGAATCCGGAATTCGCACTTTGAATCACGATTTCGCGCTTTGAACTCGGAATTCGCACTTTGAATCCGGAATTCGCACTTTGAATCCGATTTTCGCGCTTTGAATCCGATTTTCGCGCTTTGATTCCGATTTTCGCACTTTGAAACCTAGTTTCGCGCAATGGACCCATCTTTTCGCGCTTTGTACTAAATTTTTCCGCATTTGAAACCTGGTATCAGCCTTTAAAACAAGCTTCTTCCTGTTAAATGCCGCTATCGTCACGAACAAACAAAACTCCCGCCCAACGGCAGGAGTTTTGACTTATAATGCTTTAAAGCCAATATCTTTTCGATAAAAGAACTTATCGCTGTCCAATTTTTTCATCTCTTCATAGACCTTTTTGGATGCAGCCGAGATGTCAGTCCCCTTGGCTGCAAGAAGAAGAAGGCGGCCTCCATTAGAAATATAGGTTCCACCAGTGCTTCCAGCTGCTGTTCCGGCGTGAAATACTTGGATTGATGGATCCAAGGCCTTCAAGTCAGGAAGCTGATGGCCTTTTTCATAACTTCCCGGGTAGCCGTTTGATGCGTAAACTACTCCAATTACGGCTTCATCCGACCATTCGATCTCAGGTTCTTTGTCATCTAAAATGTCATTAACCACTTGAGCCAGATCGCTGTCAAGCCGCTCGAGCACCACTTGTGTTTCCGGGTCCCCGAAACGGGCATTGAATTCGATTGTTTTAGAACCGTCCTTTGTCAAGATCAGACCTGCATATAAAATACCGGTAAACGGTCTTCCTTCTTCAATCATGGCTTTAGCAGTCGGAATTAAAATATCCTTTACTGCCTGCTCTACTTCGCTGGCTGGAATGTGCGGTACAGGCGTATAAGCCCCCATGCCCCCCGTATTTGGACCTTTGTCTCCGTCAAATGCGCGCTTATGATCCTGCGCGATGACCATTGGATAGACTTGTTCACCTCTGACAAAGGCCATCAGTGAGTATTCTTCGCCTTCTAAAAATTCTTCGATCACCACACTGGCAGACGATTCCCCAAATTTAGCATTCAGCAGCATATCTTTCAAGGCTGCGTGGGCTTCTTCAATCGTCATCGCCACCACGACGCCTTTTCCGGCCGCCAATCCATCTGCTTTGATAACAATAGGCGCAGCTTTTTCGTCTACATAAGCTTTCGCCTCGTCATAGGAATGAAAAGTTTCATAGGCCGCCGTAGGAATCTGATATTTTTTCATCAAATCCTTTGCAAAGGATTTGCTTCCTTCGATGATCGCTGCGTTTTTCCGCGGGCCGAATATTTTCAGTCCTGCTGCTTCAAATTCATCAACAATTCCAGCATTTAACGGAACCTCTGGTCCAACAATCGTCAATTCGATCTGTTCCTTTTTTGCCAGATTGATTAAGTCCGAAAAGGCTGTTTCCTTAATCGGTACAACCGTAGCGTCTTCAGAGATTCCCGCATTTCCCGGTGCGCAAAACACCTCGGTAACTTGACTGCTTTTCTTTAATTTCTTACAAATGGCGTGCTCACGCCCGCCTCCGCCAACCACTAATACTTTCAAAAAGATTCACCGTCCATCACTGTTATAAAGAGAGCTGTTTTTAGTGTTTAAAATGACGAATACCAGTAAAGACCATCGCAATGCCATGTTCATCCGCCGCTTTGATGGAATCTTCATCACGCATAGATCCCCCCGGCTGGATAATGGCTGTAATCCCCGCTTTTGCGGCTTCTTCCACTGTATCGCTCATCGGGAAGAAGGCATCGGATGCCATCACAGCGCCCCGTACTTTTTCGCCAGCCTGCTCAATTGCTATTTTCGCTGCACCGACACGGTTCATCTGCCCCGCTCCGACTCCAAGCGTCATCGCTTCATCTGCTACAACAATAGCGTTGGATTTTACATGCTTGACAACTTTCCAGGCTAGCTTCAAAGCTTCCATTTCTTCATCAGTCGGTTTGCGCTTCGTCGGTACAGTCAGTTCCGCATCCCCCAAGCCATACGTATCCTGATCCTGAACAAGCAATCCGCCTTCTACAGAAGTCAATACTATTTCAGGCATGTGCTGTTCCTCAAATGAAATGGTCAGCAAGCGAATGTTTTTCTTTGCTGTTAACACGTTGAGGGCTTCCTCTGTAAAAGAAGGAGCAATAATAATTTCCAAGAAAATCTCATTCAGAATGTTAGCAGCACTTTCATCTACTTTACGGTTAAACGCAATAATTCCGCCAAAAATAGATGTAGGGTCTGCTTCATAAGCTTTTGAAAAAGCGTCTGCAGCATTTTCTCCGATTCCCACACCGCAGGGATTCATATGCTTGACCGCAACTGCTGCAGGCTGGTCAAACTCCTTTACAATCTGAAGTGCAGCATCTGCATCGCGAATATTATTAAATGACAGCTCTTTTCCGTGCAGCTGTTCAGCATGAGCGATGGAGAACTTGGACCCGAGAGGTTTTTCATAAAAGACCGCTTTCTGGTGCGGGTTCTCCCCGTATCTGAGGGATTGCTTCAATTCATAGGTGTATGTCACTCGTTCAGGCTCTTCTTCGCCTGCAAGGTTTGTCATGTACTCCGCAATTAAAGCATCGTATGCAGCTGTATGGCGGTATACTTTTGCCGCGAGCTTTCTTCTTGTTTCAAGAGAAACCTCCTGATTAGACCGAAGTTCGTCTAACACTTTTCCATAATCGGCTGCATCTACAACTACCACAACACTTTCGTGGTTTTTCGCTGATGCACGCAGCATCGCCGGACCGCCGATATCAATATTTTCAATGGCATCTTCAACAGTAACGCCAGGTTGTTCAATGGTTTTTTGAAAGGGATAGAGATTTACACAGACAACGTCAATTCCCTTAATCCCCTGTTCTTCCAACTGGTTCATGTGGGACGGATCGTTCTTTTTAGCTAGCAGGCCCCCGTGAATGAAGGGATGCAGGGTCTTTACACGTCCTTCCAAAATTTCAGGAAATCCCGTTACTTCATCGACAGCTGTAACCGGAAGATTGTTTTCTTCCAGCATTTTTTTCGTCCCGCCAGTAGATAAAATTTCAAACCCCAGTTCCGCTAATTCCTTCGCAAAGTCGACGACTCCGCTCTTATCTGACACACTGATGAGAGCTCGTTTCATTCTGCAGCACCTTCCATTGATCTTTTTTCCTCAAACAGCCGATCCAGCGTTTCAGGATAAAATGCATGTTCTATTTCATGGACTTTTCTTTCAACCTCTTCTTTTGTATCCTCATCCAGGATTTCAATTGCCTTCTGGGCAATAATCGGCCCCGTATCCATGCCCTCATTGACAAAATGAATGGTAACGCCGGTCACCTTGACCCCCGCATCAACAGCTTGGCCAATGGCATCCATGCCAGGAAAAGCCGGAAGCAATGATGGATGAATGTTGATGATTCTTTCAGGATAATAATCGAGCAGTACAGATCCGATCAGCCTCATGTATCCGGCTAAAACGATGTAATCCACATCCTTTTTTTGGAGCTCCTCGTGAATCATCGTTTCAAACTCTGCTTTGGATGTATAAAGCTTTGGACTAAATTCAAGGACAGGTACCCCTGCCTTCTTTGCTCTTTCTGTGACAAATGCTCCAGGTTTATCACAAACAAGCAGCTTGATTTCCGCCCGGAGTGTCCCCGCTTGAACCGCGTCATGGATTGCCTGAAAGTTACTGCCGTTGCCAGACGCAAATATAGCTATCTTTTTCACCGTTGTGAACCTTCCCCTGTCAATTGTACTCCTTCACCTGAAGTGACTTTGCCAATCCGATAAGCGTTGTCTCCTCGTTCTATGAAAAATCGAATAGCTTCCTCCACGTCATCTGGATCGACAGCCAGTACCAGACCAATGCCCATGTTAAAAATGTTGTACATTTCCTCCGTCTGCAGTTTTCCATATTTTTTCAATGCGGCAAAAATAGGAAGAATAGGCCAAGATCCTAGCTTCACTTCAGCACCTAACCCGGCAGGCAGCATTCTCGGAATGTTTTCAATAAAGCCCCCGCCTGTAATGTGGGCCATTCCTTTAATCTCAAACTCCCTTAAAGCCGAAACAATCTGTTTTACATAAATTTTCGTAGGCTTTAACAGTTCTTCGCCAAGTGGTCCATCTAATTCAGGCAATTTTTCCTCAAGGGAAAACTCATTTTCTTCCAAAAAGATTTTACGGACAAGTGAATAACCGTTACTGTGGATCCCGCTGGAAGCAAGGCCAATCAGCACGTCTCCATCCTTGATATTCTCTCCATTGATCAGCTGTGACTTTTCACAAGCCCCAACTGTAAAACCGGCAAGATCATATTCGTCTTCCGCATACATGCCGGGCATTTCTGCTGTCTCCCCGCCAATTAATGCACACCCGGCCATTTCACAACCATCCGCAATCCCTTTGACGATTTGTTCAATTTTATCCGGGACCGCTTTTCCGCATGCAATATAGTCGAGAAAATAGAGAGGTTCTGCTCCCTGAACGACCACATCGTTGACACACATGGCTACACAATCGATGCCGATCGTATCGTGTTTATCCATCATGAAGGCAAGCATCAGCTTTGTACCGACACCATCTGTTCCTGAAATCAGCACAGGCTCTCTTAAGTTTAATTCTGATAAATCAAACGCGCCTCCAAACCCGCCTAGCTGTCCCATAACTCCTATCCTGGCTGTCCGCTTGACATGCTTCTTTATTTTTTTCACCGCTTCATAGCCGGCTTCAATATTCACGCCTGCTCTTTGGTAGGCATCAGCCATCCTTATAGCCTCCTATCACTTTACAATCAATGGGCGGCATCCGTTCGCCGCCTTCTGCTGGTTCATTCACATCCTGTATGAAAATGCGCCAATTTGCGAATCTCAGGACGGTCATTAAAAATACCGTCCATCAACATATGTCAGGTGCGGGCAGCAGCCCTACAATTTTCCTATGCTCGTGAAGTACGTCTGTTCTTGTACCTGCCTGCAGTGAAAAACCCTGATGTGCTTTAATCACCTGAAGGCAATGATCTCTCGTTGCCGATGAGCGGCTAACAACCATACTCGCGATCGAATCGCTCGATTAGGTTTACCGGAAGAGCCGCCTACAATCTTAGTCGGTACGACGCTATCTTCGGGCTCGTCTTATGCTTGTCGGGCAGAAATCAAAAGTTGCCTTCACTTGGTTTTTTCCTCCGAAAGACAGGAGGCCCCGGTGCCACTGGACGCGGCGTTTGTCGGCGGCCAGCAGTTGTCCCCTGATTCAACGTCCAATACACTTCTTACTTCATTTCTTTTTCATACGGCAACGGAGTATCCGGGTAGATTTCCGTCGGATATTTTCCTGTGAAGCAAGCCATGCATTGCCCGCAATTTTCACCAAGTCCTTTTTGGCCAATGGCCTTCAGCATTCCTTCCACACTAAGGAAAGTGAGCGAATCCGCACCAATGATTTCCCGCATTTCTTCCACACTGTGGTTCGCTGCAATCAATTCTTCATGTGTGGAAACATCTATTCCATAAAAACAAGGATTGGTCATCGGCGGAGAGCTGATGCAAACGTGTACTTCTGTTGCACCGGCTTCCTTCAGCATCCTGACGATCCGCTTGCTGGTTGTTCCGCGAACAATCGAGTCATCCACCATAATGACCCGCTTGCCTTCCACTACTTTCCGTACAGGGGACAGTTTCATTTTTACCCCTTGTTCCCGGAGCTCCTGGGTAGGTTTAATAAACGTTCTTCCAACATATCGGTTCTTAATTAAGCCCAGCTCATATGGAATGCCCGCCTGCTCCGCATATCCGATCGCTGCAGAAATACTGGAATCCGGCACACCTGTGACGACATCGCCTTCCACATTCGCTTCCAGAGCCAGCTGCTTGCCAAGGTTTTTCCTTGCAGTATGAACATTCACACCGTTAATATCGCTGTCCGGCCTGGAGAAATATATATATTCCATCGTACACATGGCATGGGATCCTGATAGTGAGAAACGATCTTCATGTATCCCTTCATTGTTGATGATAATCAATTCCCCCGGTTCCACATCACGGATATATTCTGCACCAATCAGATCATATGCATTTGTTTCCGAAGCTACACAATAAGCATCTCCGACTTTTCCGATGGAAAGGGGACGCAGCCCGTTTGGATCCTGAGCGATGATCAGCTCGTTTTCTGTCAGCATGATTAAAGCATAAGCACCTTTAACCATGGAAAGGGCGTTTTTCACTTTATCTTTGGTCGCAAGATAACCGCTTCTTTTAATCAAATGAGCCAATACTTCCGTATCCGTATTGGTTTGGAATATACTTCCCTGCATTTCCAGCTGATGTCTCAAATCATTGGCATTGATTAAATTTCCTGTGTGTGACAGCGCAAGGCTTCCACTTGATGAATGGAAGAGAAGCGGCTGAATGTTTTCTATACCGCTCTTCCCACCGTAGCGGACATGTCCAATTGCGCCAAATCCCTTCAGACTGTCCAACTTCTTCTCATCAAACACATCGTTGACCAGCCCTTCGCCCTTTATTCCTTTTAACCGTTCTCCATCTGTTACGACAATACCCGCGCCTTCCTGCCCTCTGTGCTGCAGGCTGTGCAAACCATAGTATGTCATACTAGCTGCTTTAGGATGTCCCCATATTCCAAACACAGTGCATACCTCATTTATGCTTATTTATTCAACAGGGACGGGATCGCTCCCTTCCAGACTTTTTCCATTTCCCCGCTGTTGGATTTAATTAGTAGTTCCTTGTTCTCATTTACAATAACCAGTTCTCCATCGTCTGTGACTTCACCAATCTTTGCTGCATCTTTTACCGACTCTTCAAATGCTTCCTGATGTTCTTTTTTCACTGAAAGGATAAAACGTGATTGTGTTTCAGAAAACAATGCTGTTGTTTTATCACCTGCCAGCGTTACTTCGGCCCCAAGGCCGTTTGTACCAAACAGGCATTCCGCCAAGGCTACGGCTGCCCCGCCTTCAGACACATCATGAGCAGAAGAAACAAGTCCTTTGCGAATGGCTGACAGGATTTGCTGCTGACGCTCAGCTTCCACTGTTAAGTCAATTTCAGGAGCTTTCCCTGAAATATCCCCTTGGATAAGTTTCTGTAGTTCACTTCCGCCAAATTCAGGCTTCGTTTCCCCAACCATATAGATGACATCGCCGGCTTCTTTAAAATATTGTGTTGTTGTATGGTCGAGATTTGGGATAAGGCCAACCATTCCAATAATCGGAGTCGGATAAATCGCTTTTCCGCCTTTTTCATTATATAAAGATACATTTCCTCCGATGACCGGGCTTCCCAGCGCTTCACATGCTGCACTGATCCCTTTTGCAGACTCTTCCATCTGCCAAAAGATTTCCGGCTTGTCGGGACTGCCAAAATTGAGGCCATCAGTAATCGCAAGCGGCTCCGCACCAGAGCAGACCACGTTCCGTGCCGCTTCTGCCACTGCAATTTTACCGCCTGTTTCAGGGTCCAAATAAATATAGCGGGAGTTGCAATCTGTCGTAATGGCAATCCCTTTGTGGGTGCCCGGGATTCTGACTACGGCTGCATCCGAACCGGGCGTGACAATTGTATTTGAGCCCACCTGGTAATCAAATTGCTGGTAAACCCACTCTTTACTCGCAATCGTCGGTTGCTGTAAGAGCTGCAATAATGTTTCCTGATAGTCTGTAACCTTAGGTATTTTAGTTTCCATTTCCTGATATTCACGGAAATATACGGGTACTTCGGATGGTTTATGGTAAACAGGGGCATCTTCTGCCAAAGCGTCCGCCGGAACTTCGGCAACAACCTGTCCTTTATGTGTTAAGCGAAGCATTTGATCATCTGTTACCTTACCGATGGCTACAGCTTCCAAATCATATTTGGCAAATAAATTAATAATTTCTTGCTCGCGCCCTTTTTTAATAACAATGAGCATGCGTTCCTGAGACTCCGACAGCATCATTTCATAGGCACTCATATTCTCTTCGCGCTGCGGAACTAAATCCAAGTTCATTTCCACTCCGAATCCAGCCTTACTTGCCATTTCGGCGGAAGAGCTGGTCAATCCGGCAGCACCCATGTCTTGGATTCCGACTAAAGCATCTGATTTTACAAGTTCCAGGCAGGCATCCATTAACTGCTTTTCCGTAAAAGGATCCCCCGCCTGTACAGCTGCACGATCTTCGTCTTCTTCCTCAGAAAGTTCCGCAGAGGAAAAGGTTGCACCGTGAATGCCGTCCCGGCCGGTTGGAGCACCTACATACATCACAGTATTGCCAACGCCTTTTGCTTGTCCTTTTTGCATATCTTCGTGGTCCAGCAATCCAACAACCATTGCGTTTACAAGCGGATTGCTTTCATAGGAAGGGTCAAACTGGATTTCTCCTCCTACAGTCGGAACACCCAGCGCATTCCCGTAGTCTGCAATACCCGCTACTGCCTGTTCCAGAAGATAACGCACCCGGGGTGAATCCAACTCGCCAAAACGGAGAGAATTCAGCGCAGCGATCGGCCGTGCGCCCATTGAAAAAACATCACGTACGATACCGCCGACACCCGTAGCAGCACCTTCATAAGGTTCCACAGCTGATGGAGAGTTATGGCTCTCAATTTTAAAAACAACCGCTTGGTTATCACCAATATCTACTATACCTGCACCTTCTCCAGGCCCTTGTAAAACTTGCTTACCTTCTGTGGGGAACTTTTTCAGCACGGGTTTGGAACTTTTATAGCTGCAATGCTCGGACCACATAACGGAGAAAAGACCGGTTTCCGTATAGTTAGGTGATCTTCCAAGCATGTTCTCTGCCATTTCAAACTCCTCATCTGACAGTCCCATTTCCCGATAGATTTTTTGTTCTTTAATCTCGGATGGATTGGGCTCAAGCGTTTGTGACATGTATTTCCCTCCAGTTGTTAGCGATTGATTCGAATAATTTGGTACCGTCTGTGCTGCCCAAAAGTTGATCGGAAGCTCTTTCCGGATGCGGCATTAAGCCCATGACATTCCCTTTTTCATTTGTAATGCCAGCAATGTTTCCAGCGCTTCCGTTCGGATTTTCAGATGCATAAGTGAAGATAATTTGATTGTTTTCCTGAAGGTTCTTAAGTTCCTCTTTACTGCAATAAAAGTTTCCATACATATGTGCAATTGGAATGGTCAGGATTTCTCCATGTTCATAAAGTGAAGTATACACCGTATCATTATTGAGCACTTGCAGTTTAACTGGTTTGCAGACGAACTTTAACTGCTCATTTTTTAGCAGCGTTCCTGTAAGGAGGCCTGCTTCCTGAAGTATTTGAAAACCGTTCCCTATGCCCAGCACGAGCTTTCCGGCTTCGGCTGCCTTCCTGATTTCACTCATGACCGGCTGTCTTTTTGCAATGGCACCCGCTCGAACGGCATCGCCGTATGACGCACCTCCAGCCAGCACGATGACATCGTACCCGCTGAGGTCTCTCGCATCATGCCGAACAAAATCAGCTTTTACACCAGAGATTCTTTGAATGGCTTCATACACATCAGATTCACATGTTGTGCCAGGAAAGACGACAATGGCAATGTTCACTTCGCAGCCGCCTCCTCGATTTCAAACCGGTAATCTTCAACCTCTGTATTCACCAACAAGTTTTTGCACATGTCGTGAACTGCCTCTTCCACGTTCTTGCTTGTGTCACCGATGGTCAGTTCAATATATTTTCCTACACGTACCTGTTCCACTTCAGGATAGTCGGAGTTTTTGAATTCTTTTGTAGCCGCGGCTCCTGCCGGGTCAATGACACTCTCTTTTAATGTTACATATACCTTCACTTTATACATCTTCATGTCCCCTTTCTTAGTTCAATCCAAGACGTTCATAAATGGCATCAACATGTTTCAAATGGTAACGGGGGTCAAAGCATGCCTCAATTTCATTCTGAGACAACATCTGTTGAACAGTTTCATCCTCATGCATCAGCTTTTTGAATGACACCTGTTTTTCCCAAGCTTCCATGGCCTTCGGCTGTACTGTATCGTATGCTTCTTCACGTGATAACCCTTTATCTATTAACGCAAGCAATACTTGTTGAGAGAAAATGAGTCCAAGTGTTTTATCCATATTCTTACTCATATTTTCGGGATAAACCGTCAAATTTTTCACGACATTTCCAAAACGGCTTAACATATAGTTTAGCCCGATAGTTGCATCCGGTAATATAATTCTTTCAGCTGATGAGTGGGAAATATCACGTTCGTGCCACAAAGGGACATTATCATAAGCAGTCACCATATAGCCTCGAATGACTCGCGCCATTCCGGCCATGTTTTCCGAAGCAATCGGATTACGCTTATGTGGCATGGCAGATGATCCTTTTTGCCCTTTTGCAAAAAACTCTTCTACTTCTCTTGTTTCGCTTTTTTGCAAGCCGCGTATTTCTACCGCAAATTTTTCAATTGATGTGGCAATGAGTGCCAATACACTCATATAATGGGCATGTCTGTCTCGCTGCAGCGTCTGAGTGGAAAGAGGAGCCGGCTGCAGGCCTAATTTCTCACATACATACTTTTCAACAAACGGATCAATGTTTGCATAGGTACCAACTGCACCGGAGATTTTGCCAAACTCAATTTCTTCCGCAGCCCGGTTAAATCTCTCCAGATTCCGTTTCATTTCCTCGTACCACAAAGCCATTTTCAGTCCGAATGTTGTTGGCTCGGCATGGACACCGTGTGTCCTGCCCATCATGACAGTGTCTTTGTGCTCTATCGCTTTGTCACGCAGTATGTCTATGAAGTTTTCAAGATCTTTTCTAATAATGGAATTTGCTTGTTTTAAAAGATAGGAAAGAGCTGTATCCACAACATCCGTAGATGTGAGTCCGTAATGGACCCATTTTCGTTCTTCGCCAAGTGTTTCGGAAACCGCCCGAGTAAAAGCGACCACATCATGCCTTGTTTCTTCTTCGATTTCTTTAATCCGGCGAATATCAAAGCCGGCTTTTTCCCGAATCTTCTTAACGTCTTCTTTAGGAATCTCTCCCAACTCGGCCCAGGCTTCACAAGCTAAAATTTCTACTTCCAGCCAAGCCTGATAACGGTTTTCTTCCTTCCATACAGCTCCCATTTCCGGCCTCGTATACCGTTCAATCATTTGTAAGAACCCTCTCTTTATTTTCTATTTCCAGATCTCATGATCACGTATATCTTCAAGAGTTTTTGCCATATCGTCTGTAAGAATGGTCAGATGTCCCATCTTCCGGTTTAGTTTAGCTTCTGACTTTCCATAAAAATGAACATTCCAATTGGGCTGGTTTGGCATCTGTTGAATAACCCCTTTTACATGCTGGCCGAGTATATTGACCATCAGTGCTTGCTGAAGCAGCTTCGTTTTTAAAAGCGGATAGCCGCAAATGGCGCGGATATGCTGGCCAAACTGTGAAATGTTACAGGCTTCAATACTATAATGCCCTGAATTGTGCGGACGAGGCGCCAACTCATTTACATATATTTTTTCATCTTTGGTTAAGAACATTTCAACCGCCAGCGTCCCTGCGAGATTTAAGTGAGCTGCTATTTTTTTTGCCAGCTCTTCTGCCTGTCTTACAACATTTTCTGATACTCTGGCTGGAACGATGGTTTCATGCAGGATGTTATTCACATGGATATTTTCGCCGATTGGAAAACACTCAAGCTCACCATCGATACTTCTTGTCATGACTACTGATATTTCTTTATCAAACGGTACCCATGCCTCAAGCACGCATGGTCCGTTTATCAGTAGGGCAGCTGCTTCTTCGGCATCAGTTTTCTCTTTTAGTACATATTGCCCTTTGCCGTCATAACCTCCGCGGGATGTTTTTAACACACAAGGAAAGCCGATCTCATCCAAATTTGCTTCCAGGTCTTCTTTGTGGCGGATGACCGCATAAGGGGCAACGTCCACCCCCGCAGCTGTCAAGGCCTGCTTTTCCAATATCCGATCCTGTGTAATTTTAATGAGTTCTGACCCTTGAGGCACATAAGCTTTTTCGCTCAGCCATTTGAGTGATCCATAATCTATATTTTCAAATTCATAGGTAATGACATCACTGACAGAAGCCAGTCGTAAAAGCGCGTCCCTATCATTATAAGGTGCAACGATTTCTTCATCGGCCACTTGTCCTGTTGGAGAATTGGCGGTAGGTTCAACGACTGCAATCCGATATCCGGCATGCTTGGCAGCCAGGGCTATCATGCGGCCCAACTGTCCTCCTCCGATAATTCCAATGGTGCTTCCGGGCTGAATAAATTTAGACAAGCTCATCACTGCTTCCTAACACTTTTTCTTTTAATTCTTCTCTTCTTTTAGAGAGCCTTTCATGAAGGTCACTGTTTTCCACAGCCAACATCTGTGCTGCAAGAAGTCCCGCATTGACTGCACCAGCCTTTCCGATTGCTACGGTTGCAACAGGAACACCGCCTGGCATTTGGACAATGGACAATAGTGAATCCATGCCTTTTAATGCTTTGGATTGGACTGGAACTCCAATTACAGGAACTAATGTCTTGGCCGCAACCATTCCCGGGAGATGAGCTGCGCCGCCGGCACCGGCGATAATCACCTGTAGACCTCTTTCCCTGGCAGATGCTGCATAGTCAAACATGAGATCTGGTGTCCTGTGAGCAGATACAACTTTCTTTTCATAAGGAACCTGCAGTTCATCCAATACATAGCAGGCATGTTTCATCGTTTCCCAGTCTGATGTACTGCCCATAATTACTCCAACTTCAGCCTTCATAAAAACAACCCTCCGTGCTTTTTTAATAATGAAAAAGCCGGATAAACCACTTTCTGAACAAGAAAGCAGATTATCCGGGAGTTACTGCATTAAGTATAAGATTCCCAAATCCTACTTTCCTCATAGTCCAATTATTTACGGTAATTGGGTAGAAACTGATGGGCCGTATTCCCATAATATACGAGGCTTTTGACATTTCAATCTTACCAATCCAATGTTTTGATGTCAATCAATAATCGAACAATAAAAGAAGTTGTTTTTGTAAACGTTCGGATTTAGGTCACTTTTTAACCCCTTCAAATATAATTTTTTGAGAGATCGGTTTATATTCAATTTTTCCTTTTTTCTTTTCCTCCATGAACACCGGCTTTTCAATCCGCCGGACCGGGGTATAGCCTTCCTGTTCCATTCTGGCCAAACAGTCCTGTATGTTTTCGTTTTCCTTGACAGTGAACTTCTTTTTGGAGCTCATTGAGGCTGTTTTCCTTTCTTGACAGATTTCACCCAGAATCCCCCGTAAATGGTCTTAGGTTCATAGGCAATAATAAATGCTTTGGGATCGAGCTCTTTAATCACTTGATAAAGTTTCAATTCATACTTTCTTGCTGTCAGTACTTGAAGAGCCATCCGGTCTCCCTCAAGTCCCTGCGCAGCCCAGCTCGTTACCCCATAACCCTTTTCCCGCAGCTGCTTTGGCAAATCGCGGTCATATTCTTTCGTAATAACATTAACTGTGATATAACCAAGTGCCAATTTCTCTTCGATCTTCGAACCGATAATAACCCCAATCCCATACCCCAAGGCATAGGCAATCAAGTTTTGGATCTCATTTAAATTGTCAAGGACCAGACCAAGCCCTACCACATAAATGAGTACCTCGACCACACTAAGCCCTGCTGCAAGATACCGGTAGCCTTTCAGCGTTAGTATCATCCGTATTGTAAAAAATGTTACATATACAATATTAATTACCAAAATAATAACAACCATAACCAATCCATTTTCTAACATTCACTTCACCCCTTAATTTACCTGTTCACTCTAAGTCCTCGTGTTAAACACAAAAAACACAACCGTACACCAGGTTGCTTCTTCCCTTTTATGATCCTTCCCGTATGTATTGTCATATCACTGTCTTTATATCACTCGCCTTTTTATAAATAAAAGTACGGCAATTCTTATTATAGCAAAGGTTGCGGCGGGAGTATGCAGTTTTCAGCCTGGAAACAAATCCTGCGCAACTATACAGCTTCCAATCATATGATGATCATTTTTTAACCAAAGGGCAATCTCATGGAAAGCATTATTTTTTTAGGACAGAAGAACATCGGTGTTAATAAAATGAATTTTGGGACTTTAATATGCGTCCTTAAGGTTGATCATCTTTTATTGAGTTGAAGGGAATATTTTGCGGAGTATTTTATATATCACATTGCTTTTTACATAGCAGTGCTGATTAGGTAACAAATGTTAAAAAACCTGAGCAAAAAAAAACATGGAGCACTCACTCCATGTTTTTTTTTGCCTGGCAGCGTCCTGCTCTCACAAGGGGAATCCCCTCACTACCATCGGCGCTGAAGAGCTTAACTTCCGTGTTCGGGATGGGAACGGGTGTGACCTCTTCGCTATCGCCGCCAGACTATGTC
>NZ_JBHUEO010000063.1:0-23227 GCF_042680885.1 Siminovitchia sediminis
TAGGTTTTTGGGTGTGTAGTAACTTCAATTATCCTTAGAATTCAGGGGGTGGCAATTTTTTTGCTTATAAAGCCCGCTATAAAGACATTCTATAGCCTATTTAATATAAAAGTTTTGACAATACGATTTTATTACAAGGGGGAACATTATGAAAAGAAGGTTTGGGTTCGTTGGCCTCATTGCAGTTTTATTGATTTCTTTGCTTTCCGGGGCAAGCTTCACAAGTGCTGCCTCAAAGAATTTGGATGTCCATTTTATCAATGTCGGCCAAGGCGATGCGATCTATATCAAAACACCGAATGGTGAAAACATCGTTGTCGATGCAGGGAATCGTGCAAAAGGCCATGATGTAGTAAAGTACCTAAAAAGTCAAAAGGTCAAAACCATTGATTATCTTATTGCCACGCATCCAGATGCGGATCATATCGGCGGATTGGACGAGGTCATCAAAGCCTTCAAGGTTAAAAATGTCTATGCACCGAAGGTATCTCATACAACCCAAGCCTATAAAGATTTTTTACAAGCTGTAAAAAAGAAAAAGTTAACAATCAAAACAGCTAAGGCAGGCGTTAAACTGCCGTTAAAAGATAAATCGGTCGCGGCCAAGTTCATTGGCCCGGTAAAGAGCTATTCAAAAAGCGACTTAAATAACTGGAGTGCTGTATTGCATCTCAAATATAAACAAAATACCTTTCTTTTTACTGGAGATGCGGAGCAAAAAGCCGAAAATGATATGATAGCCAAAAAACACATCTCAAAAGTGGATGTATTAAAAGTCTCTCATCACGGAGCAAGCAACGCTACTACTAAGAGCTTTTTAAACAAAGCCAAACCGAAATACGCAGTCATCAGCGTGGGTAAAAATAATTACAAACACCCGACTTCAGCCACCCTACATCGTTTGAAAGCTGTAAAAGCAAAGGTTTATCGTACAGATAAGGACGGTACGATAAAAGCATCATCCAACGGCAAAACCATTAAGTTCAGTACGTCTAAAAAAACAAACAGCAAACCAGTACCAAGCACATATAAGCTTTCTGCCAGTCTCGATAACAGAGCTCCCAAGCAAAATGCTACGGTTCATTTAACCGTCAAAGGGCTGCCGAAAGGCACAAAATATAAAGCGGTCTTTCACTATAAAAGTACGAATACTACCTATTCAGGTAAAGTTGGGACAAAGCTTCCTGTTAAAATAGGAAGAGCTGCAAAAGGCTATACTGTTAAGGTGAATGTGACTTCAACCTATAAAGGAAAAACTTATAAAGCATCCACTTCTTTTACACCAAAATAAGGATGGTGCCCTATGAAAGGTATAATTGATCGCTATGAAGGAGATTGGGTTGTCGTTGAAATTGATGGAGAAACAAAAGATTTCAAGAAAACCATTTTTCCTGAGGAAGCGGCGGTTGGCGATGTTGTCGAAATAAAAGGCAATCAAGTTACCGTCTTAAAGGATGAAACCGAAAAACTCAGAAAAGAGATTAATGATTTAATGAATGAGGTTTGGGAGGATTAAGCGGAAGCCCGGTCAGTGCCGGGCTTTTCATTTTTCTATACTTTGAAAAAATCTTCACTCCCCTCCCCCTCTATTTTCTCTTTCCTTCATTACCTGTTTCCATGAATTCCAGCCTGCTTTAATTGACAAATTACATCCAATCGAACATTAAATTTTACCCCACTGGTATCCCATCCAGCTTTTCAAGCACACTTTTTTCGAATATCATTACAATAAATAAAATTTAGTCAAAATTGATTACTTCAGTCATTTTTGACTATCAAAAGGAGTGTGTGAGTCTTGGCTTCTATTAATCTAGAAGAAGGCTTATTAAAAGACATTATTTTGAACTCTTTTGACGAGATTTTTATCACTGATGGCCAGGGGATCGTCCTTGATGTCAGCCCGACTTGCTATGAGTTGTATGGGGTGGAGTCCAGCGAGTTAGTGGGAAAAAGTGTATTCGAGCTTGAAAAAAAAGGCATCTTAAATCCTTCTGTATCGGCCTTGGTATTAAAACACAGACAAACAATGAATAAAGTTCAGGAAACGAATACAGGAAAGAGAGTGCTAGTCTCTGCTTACCCTTATTTTAAGGACGGGGAGTTAGCTTACACCTATAGTTACTCAAGAGATATAACGGAATTAGAATCGTTGAAAAGAAGAAATGAAGAAGTGGCTAAGACACTAGCCTATTATAAAGAGGAGTTTAACCAGATAAAAGAATACAAATATCTTTATTTTAAAAATAAAAAAATGGAACAGGTAATGGATATTGCCAATAAAGTGGCGGACCTCGATGTAACCGTTTTAATTGAAGGCGAATCTGGCGTAGGAAAAAACCAGCTTGCTTATTCCCTGCATAAACAATCTTCCCGTTCGAACGAACCTTTTGTAGAAGTTAATTGCGGGGCAATTCCTGAGTCTTTGTTTGAATCTGAAGTCTTTGGCTATGAAGAAGGAGCATATACAGGAGCGAAGCGCGGCGGCAAAGCTGGCAGCTTTGAACAAGCAGGATCAGGTACCCTCTTTTTGGATGAGATTGGGGAGATGCCGCTCAATCTTCAAGTGAAGCTCTTATCCGTGCTCCAAAACAAACGAATCACCCGATTGGGAGGCTCACAAGAAATTGATATCAACTGCCGTATTATTTGTGCAACAAACTCGGATCTAAAAAAATTGGTTGAGCAAGGGAAATTTCGTGAAGATCTATATTACCGCTTGGACGTAATAAAGATTACGATCCCTCCCCTTCGTGAACGAAAGGATGAAATAGAGCCCTTAATCGAAGAATTCACAAGAGAATTTAATGAGAAGTATCGATTCAACAAACATTTTTCCTCACAAATGATTGCCCTGTTAACTGAAAAGAATTGGCCGGGAAATGTACGGGAGCTTAGAAATTTTATTGAAAGGACGATGATTACCTCAAATGAAGATATCATCACATTTGATACAAAAGAAAAGAATTATGATGAGTCCGAAAAAATTACCCCTTTACATGATTTTATTGAAGCCGTTGAAGGCGATTATATTAAAAGGATGTTTGCAAAATTCCCAAACAGTATTGCCCTTGGGAAAGCCTTACAAATTAGTCAATCAACTGCAAACAGAAAAATACAAAAGTATATCAAATCTACTAGTCAAAGTTGACTGGCGGCCCGGAGAAAAAGCCTACAGTTATGGGTTATCACGGTTGGCATAAAACTTGCTTTAAGAATAGATGAAAAGCCGACAACGATGAGGAGGATGTTTATGACAACCCAATACGCACCTATTAACTCGCAAGAATACCCACGCTTTAGCGGGATTAAAACTTTTATGAGACTTCCGCATGTTAAAACAGAAGAGGATATTGATTTTGCGGTGATCGGAGTTCCTTTTGATACAGGCGGAAGCTTCGGTATAGGAACAAGGTTTGGTCCAGAGGCTGTGCGTTCCATGTCTTCATTAATCAGGCCGTACAATCCTGGTTTGGAAATTGATATTTTCAAATATTGCTCTGGAGTTGATTACGGGGACTTGGCTGTAAATCCCGGTTATATTGAAGAATCCTATCATTTGATTGAGAAACAGCTGGAACCTATTTTAAACAATCATGTCATTCCTGTTTTAATCGGCGGTGACCATTCAGTATCCCTGCCGCACCTAAGGGCTATGGCAAAACGATACGGGAAAATAAGCCTCGTCCATTTCGACTCCCACGGGGACACTTGGGACTCTTATTATGGAAAGAAATATACTCACGGAACAATGTTCAGGCGTGCAGTCGAAGAAGGAGTCGTTGATCCTTCAACATCTATTCAAATTGGCATGAGGGGAAGCCTTTACGGACCTGAAGATATTAAAGATGCAGAGGATCTGGGCTATCAAGTCATTACATCCCAAATGCTGAAAGGCATGACGCCAAATGAGTTGGGAGAAGCAATTAAAAATCGAACGGAAAACCATCCAATATTCGTTACGTTCGATGTAGATTTTCTGGACCCGGCCTTCGCTCCAGGAACCGGTACTCCTGAAATAGGTGGATTTAGCACTTTTGAGGCACAGCAATTTGTAAGAACCCTCAAAGGATTAAATATAAAAGGCTTTGATGTGGTTGAAGTCCTTCCTGACCGAGATCCAACGAGAGTTACAAGTCTAGCCGCAGCCAATATGTGCTTTGAGTTCATATCACTTATAGCGTACAACATGAGGGAGAAACAGCAGCAAGATGAGCAGTCACTCCAAAAACTTAAATAATAAAAGCCATCCATCGCCATTTTCCAGCCAGAGGGATTCTGGCTGGAGTTTCCGTTAAAAATTTACAGAAAGGTGTGAGTCTTATTTGAGGTAAAACTGCCGGGTTTACCTACTACAGTTTTGGATCATGTACTTTTTCCACTAGAATAAACGATTTGCGGGGTTAATCAAATGAGGTAATACCGGCAACGTTGTAAGCGCTTTTAAATAATGTAAAAAGTCATAGCAAGTTGAGCGGCGCCAATATGTGCTTTGAGTTCGTATCACGCATAGCAAGCAAAACTGGAAACAACCAATTGCACGGCCGGTAAATGTAACTTTAAAAGGGGGAGTGAGAGTTGAAGTGGCCTAAAGATAAAAAAATGGCTGTTGTCCTCTGCTTCGATGTAGATGCTGAGACAGCATTTTTGTTCGACAAAAAAAACAAGACCCGGATGTCATTATTATCCATGGGTGCCTATGGAAGAGGACCTGGTTTAAATCGCATCCTGAATTTGTTAAATAAATACGATTTAACTGCGAACTTTTTCCTTCCAGCAGCTGTAGCAGAAATGGACCCAACAGTAGTTGAAAGAATTGTAGAAGGAAATCATCCAATTGGCCATCATGGATATCTTCATGAGCGATTGGATACATTGTCTCCGGAGGAAGAAGAGGAGATTCTTGTGAAGGGAAAAGAAATCATTCATAAGTATGCTGGTTATGATCCAGAAGGTTATCGGGCCCCGTTATGGGAGATGAACCCTTACACTCCGATTTTATTGAAAAAACATGGTTTTAAGTTCGACTCCAGCCTTATGGGGAATGATGTTCCCTATACCATTGATGCTGGGGACAATAAAACATTACTGGAAATTCCTGTTTCTTGGCTTTTGGATGACTGGGAGCAGTTTGCCTATTCGGCTGAACCGCAACTAGGCTATTCCATTGAAGAGCCAGATAAAGTTTATCGGCTTTGGAAAGCCGAGTTTGACGGATTGTACGAGGAAGGAAGAAGCTTTGTCCTTACGATGCATCCTCAGCTCATCGGCCGCAGTTCACGGATAAACATGCTGGAAAAACTCATTGTCTATATAAATTCAAAGCCAGGGGTTTGGTTTACAACGTTAAATGAAATAGAAAAAAGTTGGTCCTCTGGAGAGCTTCAAGTGGAGCACCAATCATTCGTAGATTTATGGAAACTTTAAAATGAAGGCATTTTTTCATGTGTTCATCCGATGATCCACCTGCCAATGATGCGATCACTTTTTCAAAAACACAATGTATGAGGGGGGTAGTTGTTTTATGATTATTACGATATTTATCATTTTTATGCTGGCAATATATTATTTAGGATTTAAGGGATATCAACGGGTGGATACAGCGGAAGACTTAATCGTTGCAAGCTGGAATTTGCCTTTACCACTGGTTACATGGAGTTTAACCTCAGCCCTGTTAGCTGCACCATTTTACTTTGCTGCAGTAGATTCAGGTTATTTTGTCGGTGGATGGGAAGCATTTGCAACAATGGGAGGTCTCGGAACAGCCATGATTATTGGGGCTTTTACTTGGGTAAAGCCGCTTAGAAGACTTAAGGGCTGGACCATTGCCGATTATTACGGTATTAGATTTGCGGATAAAAAACTGGGTGCCTACGCAGGGATTATTATGATTGTTGCTTTTGGATTTTTTAATGCCGGTGCCTTAACAGTTGGCGGCGCTTATATCGTTCAAGCCATTTTTGATATTCCCTTTTGGGCAGGTGCACTGGTTTTTGTTATTTTAACACTTATGTATACGATTATGGGTGGGTTGTGGTCATTAGCTTATGCCGATATATTAAATGGCCTCATCTCAGTGCTAGGGATATTGGCTGTTACTGGTGTTATTATATTTACGAACCAAGGAAATGTTTTTAATCCTGAATGGTGGGATGTCAGCGCCTTATTTACAAAAGGGGGAGCTACCTTCTGGCAATTATACTTGGTCTTGGCCTTAGGTAACCTCGCTGCAGCAGATCTTGGACAAAGAGTTGCTGGGGCAAAAAGTCCTAAAGTCGCCTCCAAATCTATGATTATAGCAGGGCTCATTGTCTTGCTTGTTGGCTGGACCCCCGGAGTAGTGGGTGAAGCATTTAAAGTCCTATATCCCGGGGTAGACAACGCGGAATCCCTCTTGCTGATATTTCCTTTAGATTATTGGCACCCTGTATTTGCCGGCTTATTCTTGGCTGCAATGGTAGGAATGGCTATGTCTACATTAGCTGCCTGTTATATGGCCGCGGTTGGAGTATTTGCGAAAAACATTTATTTGGACTTTATTAATAAGAGTCCCTCTCCAAAAAGTCTATTATTCATTTCAAGAATCGCAATTTTAGCTTGCGGATTTGTAGCATTGTTCATATCACTTTCATTTGAAGAAGTACTAACAGTTGCTTACCTTGCCTGGGATATTATATTTGTTACATTATTTTGGCCCTTGCTTTTACCCCCTTTCTGGAAAAGAGTCTCAGGGGTTGCTGTATGGGCGAGTATTAGCGTGGGTTTAGCAGTATACTTATTCACTCTGTTCTTAGGCGTCCCTCTTGCGGGTGAAGGCGGATTAATTCGAACTTTGCTGCAACAGCCGGTATTCTTTAGTGTGGTAATTTCCGGACTCGTTTTGGTTGTAGTTTCCTTCATCTCCCCGCCTAACCAAGCAACACTGGAGGCCCATGTCAGAGAGAAGAATGAATCTCTGGATGTCGTAAATGAAGAAGATAATAATGAAAAAGTGAGTTAGATCAAAATATATTTGTTGGAGGCAGTTATGAGTAAATTAACAGATAAAGTGGCGGTTATTACAGGAGGAAGTCGCGGCATTGGTAAAGGAATTGCCATAGCCTTTGCAAAAGAAGGGGCAGATATCGTTTTCACGTATTTGTCCAATAAAGAGCAGGCTGATATTACGGTAAAAGAGATAGAATCATATGGTGTCAGTGTCAAAGCTGTCCAAGTCAACATAGGGAACGAGGATGATGTAATCAATCTGGCAAATGTTGTAAAGGAAACACACGGATCATTTAATATCCTTGTAAACAATGCCGGTACGATTGGGAAAGAAAGTTCCTTAGTCGACATGACTGTGGAGGAGTGGGATCACACCATAAATATAGATCTGCGTGGGGTTTTTCTTACTACAAAATATTTGATTCCGCTCATCAAAACAGATGACCCAGGGAAAATAATCAATATCTCCTCCGAGCTTTCCATTAAAGGCAGGGCTAACTTTACACATTATGCGGCCGCCAAAGGCGGTGTCAATAGTTTTACCAGAAGTCTTGCCCTTGAACTGGCCCCTGATATTTTAGTCAACACGATTGCACCGGGTCCTGTTGAGACCGATATGATTTTAGCCGACATGGATGAAGAGTGGATTGAAAAAGAAAAAGATATTCCATTAAAAAGATTGGGAACTGTAGAGGAAATTGCGGCTACTGCTGTATTATTGGCTTCAAAAGACGGAAACTTCTATTGCGGGCAATTTATCAGTCCCAACGGCGGAGCGGTATTTATCTAATATTTAGCTTGGTAGATGAATGGATCATCTATCAAGCTTTTTAATTTCCAAAGTAAATCTCTAATTGTTCCAACGTTTTAGCTCAGCAGTTTCTCCTATCTGCCCTCCTCTTTATTTGAATAGTGAAGTTAAATATGTTGGTGGAGTCCCAATCTCTTTATCGAAATACTCAGCCCTTCTCATCAAGCGCACGACTTAATATTTAAGTCCAACCTTTATCAGGCCGACGGCATAAAAGAATACTGGATTGTCAATCCGATTTTACATCATATCATGATTGATTCATTGGATAATAGCAATCAATATCGTTTGGCCGCTAATGAAAAACAAGGAATGGTGAGGTCAAACATCATAGAGGGATTTGAAGTAGATGTCGAAAAAATGTTCGATTAGACAAAACGAGCGGCTCACGTAGTACCAATACGCGGGCCACTCTTTGCACAGGCTATGGCGGAGTCCAAATAGCCTTGGTTTAATTTACCCGGTCAAATCTTTTGTAAACATGTCCATGAAAGAAGGACGGCCACCTTTTCTTACAAGCGGCCGCCCTTAAGATAGGGAGAATGGCTTTTGACTCTTGTTTTTTGGGATTACCCGGACTTTTTCAATTAAAACATCTTCTTTCTTATTTTCTTTACGGAGGCTCCAGTGTAAAGAAAGACTTGAGCATGTGACAGAATTAATGATCTGTATGACTTGAATTTAAATGTAAAAATAAGAATAAAGAGAGCGGTAATTCTTTTCTGAGATTCGAGAAGAATATATGGATAAGAAAAGAGATGAGGCTGAATAAGCATAATGATCCAAGCCCTCAAATTCCAATCTAATCAGAATTGCTATTGTTACTTTACATGAAAAGCGGGTATGAATATAATAAGGTTATAAACATACAATGAAAAAAGGGATACCAGCGCCCACTGGCACCCCGATTATACAAACTGCACTGCATGAAGTGCAGCGGCCTGAGGCAAGAAATAACTCTCCTGCTCGGCCAAAAGCAAGGGAGAGTTATTTCTTTTTGTTTAGTGAAATAACTATGGCTAACACTGATACGATTAGGCTTGAGAACATGATCATCAAGACTATTGCTTCGTATAGAGTCACCATCCAGCGTCACCTCCCCTCGCGAGGAAGTAGCCGCTGCCCACCCTGCTAATGCAGTTGTATACCCTTTTATTTTAACATGGATATCAGAAAATTAGGATATTAAAAATCCATTTAGAGGTTGCTCCTCCGCATCACCATTTCAGTAGATGGTTAAAATCTTTAGCGGAATGCTACATGTTAATTTCATTCACCTAAAAATCTCCCCACGGATCACCTTAAACACTCGACTCGGCTGCCTCTCCAATAACTCAAGCGGCAATCGCTGTCGAACCTCTTCCCCATGCAACACTTGGATTTCCCCAGCCTCCCTGTCCAGCACGACAGCATCATGCCCAATCTGATAGGCTTGAATCTTCCGTGCTCGATCCACATAAGATTCGTCCAATTTCGTATGCACCTTGGTGGTTAGTCTTCTGAGCATTCTCCACAGCTTGACATCTTCGCCAGATCCCATAAAAAGCTCGGGCAATTCTTTCGCCTGCATCAAAACCTGCTTCGTCGTCAGCATCACATGTTGAATGCCGTAACCTACGGGAGAGATTGTCTCCTTCAACGTCTCCCACCGATCCACGAACAAACGTACAGTGGGTTCCCCTTCGGATTGATTTATAATTTCTACGTCCACCACTTCACCATAAAACTGAATACCGTTCTCAGCGCCTGTCTGCCTGGCGACTTCCTGCGTAACATACAGAGCCAGATACGTGGATTTTTGCCAGTCTCCTTTTAACCGGGTGGTCTGAATCTCAAAATACCTCTCCCGTTTAAATCGCTGATAATCTTTGGCATGTCCCACAGACCCTACCAGTACCTTCTCATCCAACTGCGATTCCCAATAAGAGATAGATCCTTGCGGCAGGATGCCCTCTTCTTGCAGCTCCTCCGGGTTGCTTTCCACCAACCGGTCGATCAACCGCTCAACCAGCTTGAAAGAACCAGGCAAAAATGGCAAGCCACCAATATTCACCTTATTGATACTTTGGTAAAACGGATGTTTTTCATAATTATCTTCATCCTGCCAGGGGAACAGCACATAGGCGCCAAAGGCGAAACGCTCATAAGGGCCTCCCTGCTTCACCACATGAGCATCACGATAACGATGCATCGTATTGATATCTTCCTCTAGCGGTCCAGGGTCCTCCCGGGAAAAATCGATCCTGTATTTGGCATCAAAGATATAATCATAAGAGTACGTCTTTCCCTTTTTCTCAATCTCTAACATGATATCTGGTTTTTGTGGAACAGTCGGAAGGTTTCCCGTCCTTTTCTGAAAAGATAACGTAATTTTCTCCTTTGTCTGGGGATGCCTGAACACCTGCTTTACTCGCTGATTCTGCACCAGATCCACAAACAGCTGCCCCTGCCTTACCAGCAAGACACTTTGATCGACCGCTTCATATTTCTTCCGTAAAATCTGCCCCACTTTGAGAAAAGTCCAGTACTCATACAAAGTCGCAACATCTTTGACGGACATTTTTAACAGCTCACCTTGTAGAGCAAGCCCCCGATTGATGATCAAATAAATTCGAAAGGCGTCACGGTACCCGGGTTTCATCTGCATGACCATGTTCAATACGCTTTTCCTGATCGGCCCCATCCGTTTCCAAAACGGCTTCTTCAAATAGCTTTTCAACTGAAACAATTTACGATCAATCCTGCCTACAAGCACCTCATCCACTGGCACATCATAGAGACCGCTCGGCCTCATGACTCTCTTCTTCAGATCCATCAACTGATACACAAGCCGCTCCATCATCCATTTTACAAAGCGGTTTTCTACTGTATCAAAAGAGAGAGATTTCTTCACATTTAACCCCTTGTCAGGTAAAAACGATCGGTCTGTTCTTAATATTTTCTTCAGTGAAATAAAAGCTCTTGTTGGTTATGTAGGAGTGGATGTGCGAGACTAAAGAACCGACACTATTAAATTTTGCACTCTAGTATGTTCTTCTCTTAGCGGTATTTCCTCTAAAATCTCATCGGGGATTCGTTATTGAACAGGTTTACAAGATTGGTAGCAAATTCCTTTGAAGAGGCAAAAAAATATCCTTAGTGAGGTTGTGGTCTTTGAGATTTTGCTACATTTGGGGCTCCCCAAGGTACATTTTCGGACCAAGTGTTTTGTTCTACATCGAACCCCCTTCTTATAGGTGCTCCGATATCTTTCCATATCCATTGTTCCCTTACATACTTTTCTTTGGTTGTCTCATCGATTCTTATCCAACGCTCTCCAGGACTGTTATCATGTACAACCGTATGTAGCTCTATCTCAGGATAAAACCCCTCTTTAACCCTCCCCATTAGGGAATCATCAATTGATAGATTTCCTGCTTTAGAACCATGAGACATTATTATTTCATATGCTTTTAATATCGTACTTTTCCCAGCGTTATTAGAACCTACTAAAACAACAATATCATCTAATTCTATTTCAACAGGTACATTTACCAATACATCGAAAACTTTTTATTATTAGTTTACTTAATCTAGGTCTAGGTACATTGGGATCTAAAGATCCTAAGGTTACTTCAGATTCTTTTTTTGCCACAAAAAAGTTCCCCCTTAGTTAACTATTTATGTAACTAGTATAACTGATAACATGATTGTAAAACACATTAGTTTTTTTAATTTTCAAATTACTATAGTAACGATTCTACTTTAGGTAATGACCGCTAAAGAACCCACTATTTATTTAAGGAGTGGGTTTGTTAATAATTAGGGTCTTTTAATATTCCTGCAATCAGTACCTCTCTTTTTTAAACCAATTAACTTTTTCCCGGAGCTCCTGCATGATCTCTGCTTTTGTCTTAATAATGTCAACTTATATTTCTTGTGTATCCTAATCATAAAATCATTAAGTTCTTCAAGAAAGTTTAGCGCTTCATTCCACGCCTTTCTTTTAAAAAAACCGGTGCATATTACCAATCTTTATCTCTCTTCATCACCAATAAAAGCTCCTTCGTGCAGCAGGTCTGTCCCACCCCTGCCGGACACACAAAAGGGATGCTAAATCATTGTGATTTGAATTCCTAATTGGTTTGACCTGTTAATTTTTTCTCCTGCAGAAATAAACCCGTTCCTTTAAAAAACGTCCACTTAATTCTCCGCAAACTTTTCCTCTTCCCACTGCCCCTTACTATTTGGATCTTTATGGTAACTGGATATCGCCTAGTTCTTTATATGCAGGGCTTTTCCAATAAAAAAAAACACGTCAGGATAAGCAGCTTAACATGTTCCTTATTCTAATATATTAATTTTCACGAAGTATTTTTTAAAGGTCCTCCGGGAAAAACGCATAATTTTTTTAGTTAGAGAGCTCTAAAAAAGGTGTGAAGCTAACATATTTGGGGTTTTCGATTGAAAAAACTTACCAACGATAAAGAAAAAGATTATAATCAGTTCAACTATTAAAACACTCGGTAAGTCTTTCCATGTAGTACTGCCTTCCTTTAGACTTTGACTTTTTGGGGATTATCCTAGAGGGTAAGTTCTGAATATATATAACTTATGTAACGACTGTAAGTAACTAAATTTAGAATGATTACTTTTAACCTGTTAGCTGCGATTTTTCATCAGGGGATTCTCTGCGTTTCTCGCCATTTAGATTGACAATTGCAACGCTGGATATTGCTACAATACCACCGATAATAGATAGAATACTTGGTATCTCCCCTAACCATAACCACGCAATAGTTATTGCAAAAAGCGGTTCCATATAGAACATACTCATTACGGTTCCAGTATTTCCTGAAGATAGAGCAATTGCCCAAGCTGCATAACAAATTGCCGATGGGAAAATACCAACGTAGATGGCTGCTACATTAGCTTCTAACGTAGCCGATTGAATACTTTCAAATAAACCAGGCAGAAAAATAAGCATTGGTAATGTTCCGGCCCAAGTGAAATAAGCAGTTAAATGAATTGGATGATAACGTTTGAAAAGCGGCTTTTGCAATACAAAAAATATCGACGTTGCAATGGTAGCCAACAACACTAGTGGAATACCTCTTAAAATCTTAAAATTGGCATCTGTTGTTCCTAATGTAATGATAAAGATTCCTATAAATCCAATTCCAAGCCCAATCCATCTAATTAATCCCATGCGTTCTTTTAATACAAAGACAGCAATTAAGGCTGCAAATATGGGTGCTGAAGCAACAATCATACTTGTTGTCCCTGCGGTAACTGTTTGCTGACCATATGTTGCTGCAATATAATATAAAGTTATTCCTATAAATGCCAGAATAAAAATGCGGAGAAGATCCTCTTTTTTTGGCCATTTAAAACGTGACCTTTGAGAAAGTGCATAAAAAGCAAATACAATTGAAGCAACAAGAAATCGTAATAGAGCCAAATGGTCCGAAGGTATTCCCCCTAGTAGACTGGCACGGGTTCCTGCAAATGATGAAGACCATACGATAATTGTAATAAGTGCAATTATAAAAGTTTTCTTATTCACAACTAACCTCCCTATGAGTAGTGATTAGCACATAGTTTGCTAAAATTCCTGCAGGAAGTCATTTAATATTAAACTTCTTTAGCTTCCGCACAACCGTTGGTTGACTCACCCCTAGGTATTTTGCCACTGCAGATAATATTTTATCAAGGGGCGTGTTTTAGCCGTTTCCTCCGGTATATTTAATAACAATTTGGACAATCTCAAGGCAATACTTTTACCGTCAGTAACCACGATATTACCATTTGATGCCTTGAGAATTTCCCCCAATTCTATTTCCAATAGAGTAAAATTTATCTTGTTAATGATCAATGCCACCCTATTAGATACAACCTTCAGGGCTGACAAGGCTACATTTCACAAAAACCTTCTTTAATTCTGACCGCTTTCTGCTTATCTCTTTGAAGAGCACTAGACAAAAAAATAAAAGAGTTCTTATGAACCAGCTATCAGATAAAAATCCCCCTTTAAACCTGCCAATTTAAAGGGGGGTTCATGAATCATCTATAGTTTTGCAATATCTTTTCTAATCATGATTACCGCAACGATACATGATATGATTTCTGCAATTGGAAAGGCATACCAAATACCATCTATCCCCATAGTTTTAGACAGTATGAAGAGTAGCGGAAGCAAGAAAATAAAGCTTCTTCCCATTGCTATAACCGTCGCTTTTCCTGCTTTTTCAATACCTTGATAATAGTATGAGATCACTAAAGCAACAGTTCCTAAAGATAATCCAAACATATATTTCATGATGACTTCCTTCGTCACTTCGTAAAATTCAATATCGCTGCCGCTAAATATACTTGTCAATGGTCCTATAAATATATAGCACCCTGCGAGTATAAGTGTTATGATCCCAAAACCCCATCCGGCACCATACTTAAGCGCACTTTTAACTCTGTCGAATGCCCGATATCCATAATTGTAGCTTACAATTGGCTGTATTCCAATACCGAAACTATACCCGACTATTCCCAGTACATAGTATATATAAGCATTGATAATTCCGTATGCACCGACTTCATACGCACTTGCACCTGAAGACACCAACATATTGTTTACAATAATGGTTACTATAAAAGTTGTTAGCTGAATGGAGCATGAAGAAAATCCAATTTTACATATATGAATCAGATCAATCATTCTCATCCTGAAATCAGACAGCTTTAACCTTAAATCTGTCTTGCCAAACAGGAAATGCAGAATTAGTAAAAAAGAAGGTGCTAATGCAACAGAAACCGCAATTGCAGAGGAGACAATTCCCAATTCTAACTTAAAGATTAGCCAATATTCAATTATTATAGCTATGACTGGTGGGAGAAATAGTACAAATAGTGCTAGCAGCGGCTGCTCATCAGCACGTGCAAAATAATAGATTGTATATCCCGTAGTGATGAAAGGGAATGTTACTAAGTATACTTGCATAAATTCCTGGGCCAGTATGATTACTTCTCCTCTCGCCCCTAGAATAGTAAGTATATTCGGCAAAAATAAGAATGATATTACTGAAATCCCTATGGTTATGGCAAGTGAAAATGCGATAGACTGGCCTAAAATATGTTTGGCTTTTTCCTTATTACCTTTACCAATCTCAACCGCACAAATGGAGGCTCCTCCGTTACCAATTAAATTTGAAAGGGCAGTTATAAGAGTGAAGTAGGGAAATAGAACCGCTATTGTAGCTAAGGCATCTGCCCCAACCCCATTCCCAAGAAATATACCGTCAAATATGACTTGAATACTAAAAAAAAGCCCCGTCAAAACCGCAGGTATACAGTATTTAGGAAATAGTTTTCCTATTGGCTTTGTCCCCAGCTCTCTTTTTAAATCCAGATCTGCCTTATCTTTCGATTCCAATTGCTCAATAGCCAATTAATTTGCCCCCCTTTCCCCAAGGCATCTAACTTTAAGATGTCTGAAAAGAATATGTTTACCATGCCCCAGAAGCCGTTTTTTTTATCTTTTAAAAACATGAACTCATTTTTCCTCGGTTAGAGTACATTCCAACCGAAAAAATAAAACATTCCAATCCATTAAGGTCTATGAATCTAGCAATTTTATAGTGGTTACATACTAGCAATATTTATTTGTATCTTAAGGCAACATTCTTATCAAGGGGGTAAACCGGCCTTCTAATATTTTTAAATTCCCCTATCTTTCTTACATCCGGATTAGTGATTCCTATGCTTTCCGGTGTAATATATCCTTTCGGCAAATCTTTGAAAGCTTTTTTATAAGCGTGTCCAAGTCCTTTAAGTATGATGATGTTTAAATCTCTTACATCGATGCCCAGGATTTCAAAGACATTTAAGTTTTCGGTATCTGCTTTAAGCTCAGTTACAACGATTAAGATTCCGTTTTGATCAATGACCGCTATCCTTCCAACATCTTGTGGGTCGCCTCCATAATAGGCATAAGGTAATTTCTCATCCGTCAGCTTAACCACTTTCGCGTTAAGATCTACTGGTTCTCCATGCAAGTTATCCCTCCATGCTCCCAGCTTCCCAGTAACAACGCCTCCAACACCTGCCTGGTAGGCTCTTTCAACAACTTTAGGATCGTGGATTGCAGAAACTCCGCCGGAAGGTACTTTTGCGTCCAAAACGGCTTGCAAAATATATGTTCCATCACCTGGTCCGGCGCCGCAAGGGTCATCGCATTCATCAATAAATGCCCACAAGCCGCCTTCGCTCATAGCTTTCTCTATTGCCTCTTCTAGTGGTGTAGGTTCAATAAAAAATTCCTCTTTGATTTCCCACATGAATTCCACCATGTCCCTGGCTATTTTTTCAGCTAATTCTGTATCATTATTTGTTACGACGATAAATGAAGGGCCGGCTTCTTTCTTGTCAGAACCATAAAACCCTGCAAAAGGTGAAACATTTATAACGTTTTCATTCTCCTCCCATTTATAAGCTCTATCCATGAGTTTCTTCATAGGGCCGCTCTCTGTTTCTGTGCGAAGAGCAGGTAAAAGAATTGGCGGCTGCATTCTTACACAAGTGGTCTTAACCCTACCGCTTACAATTTGCTCTAACAGTTGGCACGCTTCTTGTTCCCTTTCATAGGAATCTTCATGTGGCTGTGTATTGTATGCAAAGATGGCATCTGCCTTTTCTACAGAAAGATCAGAAATGTTACCGTGCGGGTCAAATACCACTAGAACGGGAGTCTCTTCTCCAACTTCTTCTCTTACTGCTGTCAGCAAATCTCCTTCACAATCATCAAGACCTTCAACGACTGCCGCCCCGTGCAAATGCAGAAGAACCCCATCCAGCTCCTGGCCTTTCAGATTATTGATCATTACATTTTTAATATATTCATAGGCTTCCTTCCGAATTGGTCCGGATGGAATGGCTCCTGCCGCAATAAGCGGAACAACATCCCATCCCTTTTCTTCCACATAATCTACATAACCGCCAATATTGCCTGAACACGTACGGACTCCTCTTGACCCTTCCAACACTTGCTCTTTCTCATCCAAAACCCATGTTTTAAATTCTTCTAATGAAGTATATTCACTGCTAAAACTACTCGTTTCATGCCAAAAGCTACCTATTGCAACTCTCAATTTTTTTTCCATTTTTACATTTCCCCCTCTAAGCGTCCTTCATGGTTTCCACTAAAATATTTTTGGCAGACAGGATTTTGCCCCTGTACTTTTTTTGGATGAACTGTAAAAGCTTATTAGTTCTAACTCCCAAGACTATTCCTCACCTCCCTAAAAATATTTATTCCTAAAGAACATGTGCTCAGCCCTGTGTAAGCTATTTTCATTAACCAAGCGAAATATCACGTTTGTTGAACTTTTTCTAGATTTCCTACCAGCAAGGCCTTTTTTTTGAGAGCTATCAAACTGATCATTTCGAAAATGATAGAGGAAGCGACAACAGCAGTAATCTGTCCACTATCATAAGCAGGTAAAACCTCAACCAAGTCAAAGCCTTTTATATCGAGACCTTTTAATCCTCTGACATATTCTAGACCTTCATGACTGGTCGGTCCGCCAACTTCGGGTGTTCCTGTACCTGGTGCAAATGCTGGGTCCAGGAAATCAATATCATATGTAACAAACACTGGCCGATCCCCCACGCGAGCATGGATTCTTTCCATTACATTGGCATATCCGATTTCACGGACTTCTTTCATTGGAATGACTTCATAACCCAGATCTCTTGCATCTTCGATATCTTCAGGACCATATAGCGGCCCGCGCATACCTACCTGTATAGAATGTTCTACATCCACTAAGCCCTCTTCAACCGCACGTCTGAAAGGGGTACCATGCATGTATTTCTCACCAAAATAGTGATCCCATGTATCACCGTGTGAATCAAAATGAACCAACGCTATCTTTCCATATTTCTTTGCAAATGCCCGCAAATGTCCTAATGATATAGAGTGATCTCCTCCCATTAATACCGGGATGATTTCCTTATTAAGGATAGGCTCAAGAACTGCTTCAATATTGTTATAAGTTTGTTGAACATTTCCTGGTATAATGTCGATATCGCCATAATCAACCCCTGAGCAATAGTCAAAAATATTAATATCTAAATCCGGGTTATAGGGGCGCAGCAATACCGAAAAATCGCGGATATGCTGAGGACCGTAACGCTGGCCAGTCCGATTGGATGCAGCGGTATCAAACGGAACTCCCAATACCACAAAATCAACATCTTGTGTCGTTCTAATTTGTTCTAATCTCATAAATGTACGTGGACCCGTAAACCGGGGAGACTTTGAAGAATCCTTTGGTTTATACATCATTTTCCTCCTTAAGAATGAATTCAGTTCAGTATGTCAATATACATACAGCTTTTTGACCATTAATAGCTATTCAACAAAATCCAAAATCATATTTAACCCATTTGTTTACACGGTTTTAGTTCTGCAGTTTTCCATGAAAAGGGCCGGCGCAATCAATATCGGATAAAAGCTTTTGTCCCAGCCCTCAAAGGTCAATACCTGCTTTTCTTTTGCTCCTTCTAACGGTTTACCTTGGAAGAGATTCCCCCAGTTTATAGGAAACTTCACAACATGGAAGACATAGTCAAGTATAAAGGTAGCCGGTTTTTCTTAAAGGTTTTTTGCCCTAAGATTTAACAGAGAGAATATTTTAATGCTAATTTCGGTGTATCATTTAAACCAATCTACAGGTCCCACATTCAAATTGATATTGATCTGCTTAATCTCCTGGAATTCTTCGAGTCCATAAGTTCCAAGGCTTCGGCCGATTCCGCTTTGTTTATAACCGCCCCATGGCGCTTCAACGAAGGTCGGATGATAAGTGTTGATCCATGTAATCCCCGCACGAATTCTTTTAATGACACGCAATGCCCGAGCACCGTCATTTGTAAACACGCCTCCTGCCAAACCGAACTCTACATCGTTGGCCAATTCAAGAGCTTCTTCTTCATCTTTGAATTTTTGGATCGTTACAACAGGCCCGAAAATTTCTTCCTGCACAATCCGCATGTCCTGAGTCACGTCAGTAAAAACAGTCGGCTCGATAAAGAACCCTTTTTCTAATCCACTATCCATGATCCTTTTGCCACCGGTCCTAAGAACTGCTCCCTCCTCCTTGCCAATCTTGATATAGTTCAATACATTGTGCATCTGCTTTTCGCTGACAATGGCGCCCATTTCTACACCATCTTCATTTCCCGGACCAACCTTTATATTCTTGGTGCGTTCTACAAAACGCTCGACGAACCGGTCATATATCCCTTCCTGAACCAGAATACGGCTTCCCGCAGAACATACTTGCCCAGCCCCAAAAAAGATGCCGAATAAAGCTTGGTCTACTGCAACTTCCAAATTGACATCTTCGAAAATGATGTTTGGTGACTTCCCGCCTAATTCAAGTGAAATTTTCTTCAAATTACCCGTTGCAGCCTGCATGATTTTCCTGCCGGTCTGCGTGCTCCCGGTAAAAGAAATAGCGTCTACTTCATGGCTTTCCGCAATGGCCTGTCCAATGACTCCTCCCTCGCCTAAAACCATGTTGGCCACACCGGCGGGTATACCGACCTGTTCCATTATTTCAAACAATTTTTTTGCCGTGATTGGCGTGACTTCTGCAGGCTTAAATACAAGCGTGTTTCCGGCCGCAAGAGCGGGGGCAATTTTCCAGACGCTCATGAGCATAGGGAAATTCCACGGAACAACAAGCCCAGTTACACCAACGGGTTCCCGGACAACCATGGATTGGATATTTGGATCCGGAACGTCGTACGTTTCGCCGCTTGGCTTTGTAATCAATCCAGCATAATAACGAAAGCAAGCCACCGCATCTTCCATATCAAACTCGGCTTCACCCCGCGTTTTCCCATTATTCATCACTTCCATGTCAACAAGTTCTTCAAATTGCCTTTCAAGTTTATCGGCTATTTTATAAAGATATTTTGCCCGTTCTGCCGCTGACAGTTCCGACCATATTCCGCTGTCAAAGGCCTTTCTTGCCGCTTTAATGGCAGCATTTGCGTCTTCAATTGTGCCTTCCGCTGCTTGTGCGATCACTTCCCCATTTGCTGGATTGATAACATTTCGGACAGCCTTGTTGCTAGATCCGCACCATTTACCGTTGATGTACATTTTTAAGTTTAACAAGTTAAGATCTCCTCTCATTCATGTATGCATAAGGAACCTTAAGCCATAATTTTTTCTTTAAGTACCCAATTATCCCTTAGAAGAGATATGCTAAAGAATGACTGCAGATTATCAGATCGTTTTGTTCCATGACTAATCTTCATTTTTCATCAGCAATACACATTTTTTCTCAGTCTATAATGTAAGGGATTATTTTCTCTTAAAAGCGGTTACATAAAAAATCTAATCCAATAAAATGATTGGCAACCCGTACATTCCGCAAATATCTAGTAAATCGTTTTCTATGATTGCCTGCTAAATCTTAGAGTTTTTTCCTCCTTAATCAAGCTGTAACATTTTTATTTTCTAACTTTCCATTTTGTATGTCAGCCACCTGCATTTCCGGCGCCCTTTTTGTAAATAACCTGGTTAACCAAGCAAGATATAAGATACCGCTTAATAACCATAGTCCCCCTATTACCAATGATGTTTCACCTAAACGTGAAAGCATCCATAGGTTAAGACCACCGCCGATAAACGGTATGATTAAATATAAGATTGTTCCTTTAAAGGTGCGCTTGTTGTTTCTAATATAATAGTGAGAGATAACGGAGACGTTTACTGCAATGTAAGTTACAAATGCTCCGAAGTTGATTAATGAAACCGCTGTCGTCAAATCAATTAACAAAGATGAAAGAGCAATGATACACGTTACGATAATATTGTTAGTTGGCGTTTTATATTTTGGATGGACATAGCCAAAGATTTTCTTAGAAATAACACCATCCCGCCCCATAGCAAATAGTAGACGAGACATACCTGCAACTGATGCGATTCCAGTCCCGAGTACCCCTATAATCATTCCTGATAGAAAAACAGCACTAAATAAATTACCACCTATAAAAAGTGCAATTTCTGAACCGGCGACGTCCAAGTCGTTAAACTGAGTGAAATCCGGAAATACTGAATGTGCTAAATATGAAATACCGATAAATAAAACGGCTCCAATTAAAATGATCAGAAACATCGCCTTAGGAATCGTCTTTTCAGGATTCTTTGTTTCCTCTGAAAGCGTTGTTATAGAATCAAACCCTAAAAATGACATACATAAAATTGCTGCTCCGGACATAATCGGTATAATTGCCGATTCGGAATTAAAGAAAGGAGTAACGGAGAACAAAACACCCGTACCTTGTCCGTTCAATATTCCATTTATGCAAAGTCCCGCAAAAATAACGAGCACAAGTACTTGAAAAATGAAAATAATTGTATTAATATTAGTAGCCAATTTAATTCCCAAATAGTTTATAGTTGATACAACTATAAGGAATAAAACAATCCACACCCACATGGGAACGGAAGGTATAGAGGCATGAAGATATAACCCCATTACCAAACTATTAATGATAGATGCAAACGCATAGTCTAACAAAAACGCCCAACCAACGATAAATCCTACATTAGGATGAATAGACTTTTGAGCATAAGTATAAGTAGATCCCGCTACAGGATATGCTTTCACCATCTGTCCATATCCGTAAACCGTAAAGGACATGACAATTAAAGCTACAATATATGCAGCCGGAATCATTCCATTAGTAATCTCTTCAACTATACCGTAACTTGTGAATAACCCCATTGGAGTCATGTAAGCGAGTCCAAAAAAGATAACTGAAATAAGCCCCCAGGCTTCGATTAAAAGTAATGTTTTGATTCACAACACACACCCCCTGAACACTTTAAAGCAACTATATAATCTGAATATTCGGTTTGTTATAGTGATGTTTGCCTTTTGAGCTCTAAATTTATATTCTAGAGCTCAAAAGTCACTTCACTATTTTGATAATCCTCGCCAATAGATGAACCACGAAGACTCAAGCATTCTCTTTGACCTTGTATGGCCCCCGTATAAACTCTCTACAAACAAACTATCCAAAATTCCGAGATATCCGTTAGCAGCTGTATCTGGTGAAATTTCTTGGATTTCACCAGATACAATTGCTTTTTCAAAAATAGGTATTAGATTTGATTCGATACCATCCAAGCTTTTATATAGATCGGACATAATGATTTCTCTTAGGTGTGGCGGTGGAAAGAATGATTGATGTATCCAAAACCTGGTATTATCATCATTCACGCATCGAATGCTGTACCTGGAGAGCAGTTCAAAAAGACATTCCTCCAAGGGGTTATTTTTGTTTTCTTCTAGAAAACTACTTACAAAGTCTAGTTCATATTTACATACATCTTCAAATAAACTTAAAAAAAGATCATCCTTCCCTTTGAAATGAGCATAAATTGATGGTTTTTTTATACCAACTTCTGATGCAATATTAGATAAAGAAGTCCCTTCAAATCCAGCCTCTGCAAATTGAACAAGGGCAACCTCTTTAATACGATCCTTAGTCAAAACTATGCACCCCTTCCGAATCTTCGCAAGGTGCATTCTATCATTATTCGTGGCCTTCTTCAATGACTAGCTTGTCCAAGCTACTGCACGGATTGGGCTTCCATCTCCCTCAATGACACGGAGAGGAAATCCACAAAAAGTTACCCGGTCAGGAATTTTATCGATTCCCGTCAACCCTAAAATATATGGAGTGTCCTTTTTCAATAAAATATAATCCGGAAGTTCCATACCTGAAGGGACAAAGTCAATCCCGTCCCTCGGATCGCCGCACATTGCAAAGTCTGAAGCAAATAAGCGGATTTGCTTATCTACTAAGTATTCTGCAGCATCAAGCGTTAAATATGGGCTTTCAGTTGTGTAATTGGCATCTTCCCAATATTTATCCCATCCCGTATACAAAATGCAAATGTCACCTGGTTCTAGTAAATGTCCACCGCTCTTCTCTAGGTCATCTGCAGTAATGGATGATAACGGCTTGCCTTTTTCCGGTAATCTTAGTACCCTTGCTGGTCCAATAAATCTTTCAAGGTCTATCTGATCTACTGATTGGCCTTCCTCCCACCAGTGCCTTCCGCACTCTACATGTGTACCGGTATGAGTAGTCATCTGAAGTTCAGACGCAATATAGCCATTTACAGGAAGTGTAGCTATCCGGTTCATTTTATATGGTTTATACGGATTCCCGTAGTTCCACATACTGGTAATCAGAGGGCCGCTTAAATCAAATATTTTCATAGAATAACTCCCTTTCATTCTAGCGTATTGTCAAAACTTTTATATTAAATAGGCTATAGAATGTCTTTATAGCGGGCTTTATAAGCAAAAAAATTGCCACCCCCTGAATTCTAAGGATAATTGAAGTTACTACACACCCAAAAACCTA